>JBHLSA010000263.1:0-3193 GCA_048882025.1 Candidatus Thorarchaeota archaeon
GAAGGTACCGTAGGCTCCAAGAGTCTCCTCATCAGCAACGTTCCAAAGAAGAACGAGGATGTCGTGTTCTCCCATATAGGCTTCTGTCAAAGGTATATCTTCTGCAGAGAATTCTCCGTTTTCATCAACATCCCATATTCCATGTTGTCGCCATATATCCTCGTAACCATCTAACCAGCAATTTACGCCATTGGGATTTAAGATATCACGTCGAACCTGTCTCACCGCGAAGCGTTTAATGAGACTATAAGGAATTTCCCGTGGATAACCTGCTGCCAGCACCATAGCATCGAAGGGATTGATGCCGTAGAATAATTCACGCGAAATGAGTTTCGATGCACCATCCACTCGTTGTCCAATCCACCCAGGGCTGGGCTCATTCATGGCTTCAAACCCGATCAACAAAGGAATATCTCTAACACTCTTTGCAACCTGTTTTATGGCGTTGATGTAATGTTTTTGTAGATAATCTTGAACAGCTATTCCCTCAACCTTACAATTAGGCGCAAAATCATTTCCTCCAAAAAAGAGTGTGAACATGGTACATGTGGCGAATCGCCCATAATTTTGGAGCCATGCCATTGCAGGATATGCATCAGGATTTTTAGGGTCGAAGCGATGTTGCATTATGAAAGCAGCCGCAGATTCATCAAATTTAGTGATATCAAGTCCCACTTTTTCAAATGTCCAGATTGGTGCGCCATCACCGCCTGATGCTCGACTCCACAAATCTTGATGAGGATCAATGAAAATGTATAGCTGGTTCTCTGCAGCGATTTTAAGCACTTCTGCTACATAATCCAAATAGTCTTTATCATACCGCCTAGGACCATCATGTTCTATTGCTTCCCAAGTTATGATGAAACGGAGTGCATTGAACCCCCAATGTTTAATACGCTGAAAATGTCGGGGGGCATCCGCCAAAGGAAAAGGTCGCCCAACAAAGGAGACATTGAAATCCGTAAAATCGGTTTTAATATGGGTTGCCCCGTTGGGTGTTAAGGGGACTTTTGAGCTGCCACCTAGGTTGATACCACGGAGGAGCACTTTTCGCCCTTCATCATCAATGAAATACTCCTTTTCGATAGTGAGCCCCATTTCTATCACGTTTAGTTGAATTCAAGGGGTAACGGACTTTAAATCTACTTTGAATATTTATTGGGTAGTTACATTTTAGTGATTTTAAATAAAAGACAACAAGAACCAAGGGAATGAAATTGGCAATGTGGCTGATTGAGTTTTCAATGAGTAATACGCTGAAGGCTACAAACTCGTAAACTCACTCGATCGACTAATGTCCTAGAGAAAAAACAGAAACCAGGTAACCGTACAAAACCTATCATATCAACTCCTAAAATTTTCCCAATAACACATTTTACACTATTGAAGCTCATTTGCATTAACCCAAAATAAAACTCCACAGAATCTAAAAAGAGGATTAGGGAGTGTAAGAACACTCCCTTAGGATTATTTTTCTCACCTTCAAGGTCCGTTGATGATAATGTCAAGAAGGGTTAACTCGCGATATAATGCAACCACAGGCTCGGATATATCAGAGTTATAATTGACTGTTACTGTATACTCTCCACTCTCGATATCAACGAAGTAATAGAACCCGCATTCATCTGTTTCAACGCTATATACTGGGTTTCCTTCAGAGTCAAGTAATGCAACAGTCGCACCAATGATTGGATTTCCGTCAATATCTTTAACATATCCTGCAATTGCGGTCGTCTTCTTTTGATGAGGAATTAGATTTGCTGAAGACCCATATGTTCCAAAGAGCCCTTCACTGGGAATTGCTATAGATCCGGATTCTCCAATTATGCTGGCACTAAATACGTAGTGATTCATTGGTAGCTCTTCAAGCGAATTGAAGTATGTCTGTTTTAATCCATAATCCAAGTGAATGGTGATGTATACCTGACTTTCACTTGGAACATTTAATATTGTAATCGATGGGTTTTCTATTGTACAGAGTGCAGTAACATCTACTCCATCTAGGTATACATGAATGGGATTTGCACCTTTCAACACGAAGTGTTCAGGAATCATTGGATTGATAACTAACGTATCGACAGTAATTGGCCAGTTATTATTGATCTCGATGTTATAGTAGAATTGCCCCGGATTAGTAGCAATGAGTTTGTAGTAACCAGTATTTTTCTCATTGTGAACTATGAAATTGAAGAACGTAATGGGGTTAAAACTACTATCAGTGAGATACGAAGTAACAGAAAGACTGACTAATTCGACAATTAAAGAATGAGTAGGCTGTTCAACGTTTCCAGCGATATCGACGCTGTAATATTCGATGATGTAGGTTCCATCAGGACCTGTGATTTCGAAGGGACCAGTCCAGAGTACCCATGGGCCACTGTTAATTCGATAGTTTGTGTAGTCAACTCCTGAAACAGTGTCGATTCCAGGAACGAGGTCATTGGCGGACAACGTAAACGTAGTGTCACAGGTTACGTAAGTTGTTCCGAAGCCATCAAGGTAGTAGGGACTTATCGTTGACGCAGTTGTTGGCGCATGCGTGTCAATTCTAATCGTTGTGGACTTTATGCCCTCCGTATTGCAGGCATTGTCCTTCGAGTAAAACTCGATGAAATAGGCTCCATCAACTGAGAGGGAGAAGCTGGTGCCAGTTTCCCAGTCGCCGCCATTGATCCGATATTTGGTATACTCGATTCCAGACCCGGTTCCAGACCCAGGTAACGGATCCTCGGGTGTCAACGTGACCGTCAGGTATGAAGTATACCATTCCACACCTCCTGCTGTACCAACAGGATCAATTGTCGTTTCTGGTGCCGTCCAATCGATTTTCACGGGTACCGACGTTGTTTCTTCGACGTTACCCACGTTATCAGTTGAATTGTATTCTAATTCAAATTGGCCCTCAACGGTGAATGGGATTAGATCACCAAGGTAGTAGGGAATCCAAGGAGATCCATCGATTCGATACACTGTTTGAGCTACTCCGGAGATGTCATCCTGTGCATCAAGAGAGACCTGCACTTCCGATGTGTACCAGTTCCCACATCCCTTCGTACCAGTGAGTAAGTGGGTTGTCGTGGGTGCTAATTCATCGGGAATCGAGACAGTAAAAGTCTTCCAGGCCTCGAAACTTTGCCAATATCCGATTCCAAAGCACAATTCACATAGGTAGGGTATACACAATGGGACCTTT
>JBHLSA010000264.1:0-3161 GCA_048882025.1 Candidatus Thorarchaeota archaeon
GTGTTTGTAATGACCAATCAAGCTCTCGAATTTTTCGTTTAAGAACATGTGCGGGTGCAGCGGCTTTTTTCTGAATCTCCTCGGCTTCTTCCTCAGTGCCTTGTCGTTCGTCTACTTTGTCTTTCAGCTTGTTGTAAATTTCATCGCGTTTTTCTTTGAATTCAGCAACCTTCTGATTATTCTCGTCCCTTTTTTCACGATGTTCTCGAGCCTTTGTAAGCCATTCAGCTACCTGGGCATTAAGATTATCTCGTTCTTTGACCAATTGCTGTGCTTCAGAATTAAGCGTGTCACGTTTTTCTCGCAGTGTTGTAGCGAGCCGGCTTATTTCGGCAAGCCTGAGAACTGATTCCTCGGCCACTATACCACCTTATTTTAGAAAGCATCCTTAATAGTTAGGGAAGTGAAGAGGGTGTATGCAAGAGGGATTTTTAAAACTAACGGACCTCTACCTCTTTCGATGAATAGCGCCAAGGTAAATTATGAATCTATCTAGTTTAGGATAATTCTTCTAAAATTATTCGCGCATCCACACATTTTGCGCCTTTTGGATACGCAAATATTGGATTCAAATCGAGTTGGTTTATAACAGGATAATCCATTACTAGTTTTGAAACTTGAAGCAAAATGTTCACAAGAGCCTGAGTGTCAGAAGGATCTTGTCCTCGAATGCCGGTTAATATTGGATAGCCCTTAATTTCTTGAAGCATTTCCTGGGCATCAAATTTCGTAATAGGAGCGACTCGAAAACTAACATCTTTAAGCACTTCTACAAAGATTCCTCCTAAACCGAACATCAATGCGGGACCAAACTGAGGATCTTTAATTGCACCAATGATAACTTCAACCCCCTTTGGCGCAAATTCCTCAACGAAAATCCCCCGTATCCTTGCTTTTCCTTTATGTTTCTCAACATTGGAAATGATAGTGTGAAATCCCGATCGCACTTGATCAGCGTCTTTCAGATTTATGAGTACACCGCCTACATCTGATTTGTGAATAACGTCAGGACTCAAAATTTTCAGAACCACTGGATAACCAATTTTCTCTGCTGCTTTTACAGCAGCGTCTTCGGTTTCAGCAACCTCAAACTTTGTTACTGGTATTTTATAGAGTTGCATTATTGTTTTTGATTCATCTTCGAGAAGATACAAGCGATTGGCTGATCGAGCAGTGGCAATAATTTCATCAACCGTAGACATTCGATTCACCTAGTGCGTCATACAACAAGAGGCTACGAATTAAAACCTTTAGGAGTATGTAGTTAACGAAATATTTCAAACCCTTCGCCACCAGTTAAGGTATTAGAAACATGTGTAAAGAGTAAATCAAGATTTTCCGTATTTACTGAGGAGATTGGAATCACATCAAGACCGGAAAATAGCCGTTGAATGGCATTATACAATTCTGAAGAAAGCGCACTTTGAAGTTCATTTGCAGAAGCTTGTAATTGATACACTAACTGATCCGGATCATCTAGCCAGTTAACCAATTGATTGAGTTCTTCATCTGATAATAAATCGGCTCTAGAAAGTACATTGATTTGTGGTAGTTGAAAGCGCACTAACACTGATGCTGAAAGAAGCAACGAAGAAACTAGCCCGGAGGGTAATTTCCCCAAAGCGGCATCCACTAAATATACAAGCATCCTACTCTCGCCAGCTAAGCTAGACACTATAAGTGGACCTGTCTCTCTAAAAGCAAAGAGTTCAATTTGACCCGGAGCATCTAACAACAAAAAGTCAACTCCTAGATCGTTGATTTCCTCATGTAATATGTCCAGATGAGAACTTATCAAATCGATTGCAGCAATTAAACCGCCATTGGGTCCAAGATTATACTTTTCCATAACGCCTTGTAAAGATACATAATCCCGAACGTCAATATCAGGCCCATAGGGAAGCTGTAACACGCCAGGGTCCAAATTAACGGTTCCTACACTAATTTTTGCATTACGTAACCAATTAGCAAAGGCATAGGTAAGTGAGGATTTGCCCGAACCAGCCGTTCCAACAAAATATAACGCATGCATTGTAAATCCTACACCTCTGGCCTAAAATTCCGGAGTCGTCTAATTAGATCATTGGTTTCTTTGATGGTAGAAAGGTACAATGGAATCCTCTCAACTTCCGCAATTTTACATGCGACTACGTCCACTTTTTTCGGACCGTGTAAGATGATAACAGAGGGGCGCACGGCAGGTCCCAGTCCCATCTGAGAGGTGCGAATTGCCACCATAGGTGACCGCCCTGTGCTTACATTTGTAAAAATTGCTGCACGATTTGGTGTAGCACCATAGAGTTTTAGCATTTGTTCTGGAGTAAGCTGTAGAATTACGCGTAAGCTATCAATAGTCGTATACCCGAAGATTTCTCGATCAGTTATTACATCTTCTACAATGGTTTTGCATTCCAAATGATCTGTGAGCAGATTGGCGGGAATTGCGGCAGGAAACTCTCGAATATCAAGTAGAATATCAGAGGGTATTTCGTTCCCCAAAAGCCGGACAAAGGCTTTAACAATTTGTCCTCCTCGACTCTCATCAATAGCAATCAGGCTTTCAGCAAATTTCCGTATCGTTTCAACTCGTGGTGATTTTCGTCGCCCACTTTCATAATCACTTATTACTGAAGGAGAAATTCCCAGATGCTCGGCTAGTTCATTCTGAGCCACGCCAAATTGTTCACGCCACTTCTTCATAACCCGTCCTGGGTTTTCCGCAAGGGTGATTTCTCCGGCGATACTCCTCAACAGATTATTACTCGCCGCCTGATCCTTAAAATACGTTGAAATTTTTGTTCACCTTTTAATGAATACTTGCTGACTAACCTACGGTCTATAAATACTTGAAAGAATAAGTCGGCGAAGCTATAAAGGAGTGCCCCATATGATGCAACTTCCTTTTTTGACACTTGCAGATTTAATCGTACTGGGTGGCGCTGCTGCGATTGAACAGGCCGCTGAAGCTGCAGGTCACACGATTACAGTTCCCTTCAAACCGGGCCGTGCAGACACAACCCAGGAAAAGACCGATGTAAAATCGTTTGCATTGCTTGAGCCGGCAGCGGATGCTTTTCGCAACTACTACAACACAGAGAAGAGTTATGAAGCGCCTGCTTAAAGCATGGTGGACAAGGCCGATCAGCTCAGTTTGACCGTGC
>JBHLSA010000265.1:0-3142 GCA_048882025.1 Candidatus Thorarchaeota archaeon
GCATTTAGTCGGGTAACGGATCACTGGCTCCTGCAATCCCCAAGCAATGAGCCCACCACCCACGGTCTTACCGAGCTCTTCGAAATCCAACCGATTATAACCACAATTGGTCAAAGCACCCTTGTTGGCATTCTCATCGCAGGAAACCAAAATGGGCTTCTTGTACCACATATTATTTTTGATGAAGAGCTAGATTTTCTTAACGAAATGTTGGCGCTTCCCATTGTTTCCTTAGAATCTAATCTCACCGCACTTGGTAACCTCATCCTTGTAAATGATCGTGCTGCCCTTGTCAGTCCCGAATTTACAGCTACTGAAATTCAGGCAATTCACAATACCCTTGGCGTTGAAGTTGAAGCTCGAACCTTAGCTGGGTCCAATCTAGTTGGTTCTTATTGCGTGGTTACAAATAGGGGGCTTCTAGTTCATACTGATCTCTCAGAAGAAGAACGTGACTGGCTAGCTTCATTCTTTTCGGTCAAAGTCGAAGAAGGAACTATCAACTGTGGCGTTCCATATGTTTCTATCGGTCTGTTGGCATCAAGTGAAGCCGCTGCAGCGGGATTTGAAACCACAGGACCTGAACTGATGCGTATAACTGAGGCCTTTTTCTGAAAAATTAGCCATTGAACTGTTGAGTGGAAAGAATTTTATTACAACTGACTATTCGGTGATTGGCTGCAAACCTCAAAGAGGTGAGTAACATGTCTGTACAAATCTTTCGTATAGAAGGGACTTATAATCGGTTAAAGCGTAATTTTCGATTTTCACAAGAAATCCGAGCACTGAACGAAGATGATGCTCGCGAACAACTATACTCTATCTTAGGCTCTTGTCATAATGTAAAACGAGCCGCTATTACTGTTAAAAGAGTCGAAGTTATTTCTCCTCAAGAGGCAGAAAAGCCTATTATCCGAAAATTAAGTGGTATAGAATAGATTCTGTGAACCCACAGTTCCAAATTAAGGGAGTCGATCTCATGGCACAATCTTTTCCAAATCAAGAACAACAGGCTCAACAACTAATTATGGGTATTCAAGCCCTTGAAGAAGAATTCGGCCGAGGACAAAATAATCTGCAAATGATTGAACTGCAAATGCAACGGCTAGCCGAAACAGCAGAAGCAGTGAACGAACTCAAGAATCATAAAGTCGGCGATGAAGTGATGATTAATATTGGCTCTGGGGTTCATCTCTATGTTAAATTATCAGATCCAAAACATGTGGTGACCACAGTCGGGGCAGGATTTGCGGCGGAACGAACGGTGAATGAAGCTCTAGCCCGGTTTGAAGAACAACAAAAACAACTCACCGATATCGCTCAACGCCAACAAGAACAACTCCAAAAAACGCAAAATCGGATTGAAGAGTATCGTGGGCTTCTAAATCAGCTGATTCAAAATGCTCAACAACAGCAACAACCAAGGTAACAGTACTTAGATTATTTTTTGGGGATACGGGAGTGTTTGAAAAACTTCGTAGTGCAGTGGATGGGTTCGTACAAAGAGTTACACATAAATCCATAAGTGAAAAAAACCTTGATGGTGCGCTCTCAGATCTCCAATTAGCCCTCTTAGAGAATGATGTTGCATATGAGGCTGCAGAACGAATCAGTGAGCAGGTTAAAGAAGCACTTGCAGGTGAGCAAATAGGGTTATTACAAAGTAAGAAGGGGATTATTCGAGAAGCTCTTTACAATGCTATACTTGCTGCACTCACCCCCCAAACTCCTATCGATCTTTTTACGCTTTTAGAACAGCGAAAAAAAACCGGGGAACCGCTAACCATTATGTTTCTCGGTGTTAATGGGACTGGAAAAACCACGACTATTGCAAAACTTACTCATATGCTCCAAAAGAAAGGGTACTCAGTTGTCTTAGCTTGTGCTGATACTTTCCGCGCAGGTAGTGCCGAGCAGCTCCAAACTCATGCAAACCGATTAAAAGTTCGGGTTATCACTCGTCCATATGGCTCAGATCCTGCATCAGTGGGGTATGATGCTATTAATCATGCTCGCGCCCGGGGTATCAATGTCGTTCTCATTGATACTGCCGGTCGTATGCAAACTGACAAGAACCTAATGGCTGAACTCGCAAAAATTCATCGCGTGGCAGAACCGGATCTTGTGATATTTGTCGGAGACGCTCTTGCTGGTAATGATGCTATTGAGCAAGCCAAAACCTTCAATGAAAAAATTGGAATAGATGCTGCCGTTCTTACAAAAGTCGATGCGGATGCTAAAGGCGGTGCTGCACTTTCAATAGCAATTGCCACGGGTAAACCTATTCTTTTCATCGGTGTGGGCCAAGAATATTCCGACCTTGAAACTTTCAATCCAAAATGGTTTGCCGAAAAAATTGCCCCCTATAACTAACCTTTTTCGTTTACGAGTGCTTGATGCAAAGGCTAAAAAGCCTGCGCGTTTGCTGAATCAAAAGAAGCTTCACTGAATGTGATGACGATGGAATTGAAAGGGCGACATTTGTTAAGTCTAAAAGACTTCACACGGGAAGAGCTGACTCTACTACTAGATACTTCTGCAGAACTAAAGCGTCAGCGCTACCGAAGTGAATTGAGTACAGTCCTAAAAGGAAAATCCGTTGGTATGGTCTTTGAACGCCCCTCTACAAGGACGCGGGTAAGCTTTGAAGTCGCAATCAACGAATTATCTGGGGATGCCCTCTTTCTTAGCTCACAGGAATTACAATTGAGTCGTGGGGAACCCATTGCAGATACATCTCGGGTACTCAGTCGCTATCTCCATGGTATAGTTATTCGTGCTACAAGCCATGAAAATGTGGTTGAGCTTGCCGAGCATAGCACCGTGCCAGTAATCAATGCATTAACACCGATGTATCATCCTTGCCAAGGACTTGCTGATCTCCTTACAATTCGAGAGAAATTACATGAATTGGATGGACTTAAACTGGTGTATATTGGTGATGGAAATAACGTGTGCCACTCTTTGATGCTCGGCGGCGCGACAATGGGATTAGAAGTTACAGTTGCAGTGCCCTCCGGATTTGAACCAGATGCGGAGATCACGAAAATCGCACGCGAACGTGCTGCTGAAAATATGAGCAGTATCGAAATCACTAATGATCCGAAAGCAGCCGTGGAAGAAGCAGATGTCCTCTATACTG
>JBHLSA010000266.1:0-3127 GCA_048882025.1 Candidatus Thorarchaeota archaeon
TGTTTCTATAGTTTGTTAAATTGTTCTTTAAACATTCTAATTGCTTTCATAATAGTTTCTTCAGCTTTTAGCGCGTCTTTCCATTCTTTTACCTTAACCCATTTATGTGGTTCCAAATTTTTATAATTCAAGAAGAAATCTGCAATTTCCGCACGAAGATGTGCTGCTATCGTCGAACAATCTGTAACTTCTTCGTAACGAGGATCGTTGACAGGGACAGCGATGATTTTGTCATCTTCCCCCTTTTCATCTTCCATGGTTAAAATCCCTATTGGGCGCGCTTCCATTATACATCCAGTAAAGGTTGGGCGTGTTGTCAAAACAAGTATATCGAGAGGGTCCTCATCAGAATACCAAGTTTGTGGAATAATTCCATAATCGCCAGGAAAATAGAGCGCTGAATACAGGACGCGATCAAGACGAAATACCCCTAGTTTAATATCATATTCATATTTGTTGCTTACTCCGTTCGGGACTTCCACAATCGTATAGATACGTTTTGGAGGGTCAGGTCCTGGAGGTAGGGTTCGCCAAAGGTTAGCCACGAATAATTCACATCCTAAAGATTTTTTCTTCTCCAGAATGGGTTTAGGGCTTTTTGTCTGTTTTCTTTAGTTTCTTTTTTGGTTCGATGGGTAACTCAGGGGGCTGGGAAGTAGCAATTTCTTGTTTTTCAGATAATGCCTGAAATTCTCGCTGGGCTCGCCATTGCCTTTCTACTTTCAAATCAAGAGTAGCTTTTACTAGACCATCTCGTGTGTGTTCTAAATTGAATCCCATCTTCTCCATCAGTCGATGCGCACGGTAATTGTCAGGTAACATTACACCATAAATTTCTTCAAGACCACGTTCAATACAGATCTCAATCATATAGTCAATCATTTTTGAACCAAGTCCAAGTCTCTGCCACGGGTCTGCAACGATGAACGCAATTTCCCCATGTTTCCCATTCGGCTCCTCAATCAACCGCACAACACCCAATATACGATCTCTTCCCCCCTCACGTAATACGGGAACAATTCCTATTTCGCGATCATAATCAATGTTGGTATAACGAATTCGAACTTCATGCGGCGTATCCTTAATAATTTCAAAAAAACGATACCGAATTGATTCATCAGAAAAATTCTGAAACATCTCTAACCACATTGGTTCATCCTCAGGCTTGATTGGACGAAACAGAACTGTTCGTCCATCTCTCATTCTCCACACCTGTTCGTAGCGTTTTGGGTAAGGACTAATTACTAACTCTTTAGTGGGATCTACTTTTTTCCCAACACGCTCTAAATTAATAACCACACGTGCATCAAGGGCTATTGCTTGCTTATCATCAACCAATAATGGGTTTATATCCAATTCCTTAATCTCTGGAAAATCGACAATCATCTGAGAGAAACGTACAATTAATTCTTCAAGTAATTTCAAATTAGCAGGTGGGATTCGTCTATGTCCTTTCTTTAGAATCTGGTAAACGTGAGTATCCTCCATAATCCGTCGAGCAAGTGTTTGGTTGAGGGGTGGAAATCCAAGAGAAACATCCTTGAAGAACTCTACACCAATTCCCCCCATTCCAAATAGAACGACTGGCCCAAAAAGCAGGTCCCGTTTTGCTCCAAGAATAACTTCAGTTCCTGTTGGTGATAACATGGATTGAACGGTAACACCCTCAATTCGAGCTTTCGGGTTGTATCTTTTTGCTGACTCAATGATTTGTTTAAAAGCGCTTCGAATTTCATCATCAGTTTTGAGATTAAGCTTCACTCCGCCTGCATCAGATTTGTGTGTGATATCAGTTGAATGAATTTTAAGAACCACTGGGAAACCAATACTGGCGGCTGCAGCAGCGGCTTCATCAACCGTTTTTGCGATGCGGGTTTTTACCACTGGAATATTATAAAATTCCAAGAGCTGTTTGGCTTCAACTTCTGTTAAAATTTCACGTTTTTCTTTGGCTGCATTTCGAAGAAGCACTGTTACAGGGCGTTTAGGTGGAACGCTTTCTGTAGGCAGCTCCTCTGGTGTCTCGTAAAGTAATTCAAGATTACGTTTGTATTGATACATGTACATGTATGCTGCAATAGCTTGCTCAGGCGTCCAATATGTGGGATATCCGCTCTCAGTAAAGATGTGGTTAGCTTCATTGACTTTTTCTGCACCCATAAAAGATGTGAGAATGGTCTTTTTACAGCCCCCTCTAGCATCACACATGCTTACTACGCTTTGTGCAATAGCTTGAGCTGCTGCAATAGCTTGTGGTGTATAGATGATTAGGATTCCATCCACATTATCATCAGCTAAGCAATAATCCATTACTCCCCGATACCGTGCTGCATCCGCGTCGCCTAATACATCAATAGGATTTCCGTGGCTCCAATATGGGGGTAAAAGATTGTTGAGTTTTTCAATTGTCGTATCACTCAGCTTGGCAAGTTTTCCTCCCCGGGCAAGTAATGCATCTGCTGCCATCACGCCTGGCCCACCCGCATTAGTAATAATAGCTAAGCGGGGGCCTTGAGGGATGGGTTGCATTCCCAATACTTCCGCTGCATTAAATAGATCCGAGATTTCTTCAACTCGGACAATTCCTGCACGTTTGAAGGCTGCATCATAAACGAGATCAGATCCTGTTAAAGAGCCAGTATGTGATGCAGCTGCTTTTGCGCTTTCGCTGAATTTTCCTGCTTTCACAACAATTAGGGGTTTGGTCTTCGCAAAGTGCCGAGCCGCGCTCATAAACTTCCGGGCATCTGAAATTCCCTCGATATACATAAGAATACTTCTGGTTTGTGGGTCCGTTCCAAAGTAATCTATCAAATCTCCTAGGTCAACATCAAGCATAGAACCAGTTGAGATCACAGCGCTAAATCCCACGTAGGATTCAGAAGCCCAATCTAATACCGAGGCGCACAAAGCTGCGCTTTGTGAAATAAACGCAATATTCCCTTTTAGGGCTGCTCTATTGGCAAAAGTCGCGTTTAAACTTACTTTAGGGCGCATAACTCCTAGACTATTCGGTCCAATAATACGCATGTCAAAGCGTTCTTTGTGTTTTCGTATTTCTTTTTCAAGAGTTTCTCCTTCCTTTCCGGCTTCTTTGAATCCGGCTGAAATGATTATCACGCCTGGA
>JBHLSA010000267.1:0-3105 GCA_048882025.1 Candidatus Thorarchaeota archaeon
GCAGAGGGCGATTTTTACAAAATTGATAAAATGCTTTTTGCTCCTGCACACATTGCCATTTCAGACTTAAGAACAGGTTCATTTTACTCCGCAGGAAAACTTGATCCAAAGCTGTTCCTCGAAGCCCTTGATACGACACTTGGCTAGAATTAAAGAAGAGTTCAACAAAAGCCTAAAAACCCTAGAACACCTGGTTAATGGAAGAAATTCTTCGAGGAGGCTTATTGTTGAAGAAAGGAATTGCACCTTTGGAAGTAGCAAAATTCTTTTACAAGTTTTTAGTTGAAAAAAAGAAGGAAAAATGGCTTTTAACATTCCGAAAATATCACCAGGATCAAGCAGAACGTTATGGATCTTCACCAGATCTTTATTGGCGGGCTGGACAGAAGATGCAAGAGAAATATGGATATACCTATCACCATGTACCGGACAAGGACACACAACTTGATGAGAATCGTTGGAAATTCTTTTTCCAGCGAATTAATTCGGATGGCGAAAAAAGTGGAATGCCTGCGCCAATAACAATTGTACAGGATAAAGACCTAGATGGTGAATGGCGGGTTGAGGTAGCAACAGTCTAATCCAACGTAACAAATTAACTGGGAACGGGTAATGGTGTCAGAGTTTGTAGTATTTAGCCTCCTGCTCGCAGGCATCATTATTTTGATTGCCTTTGCAAGTGAAATTCTAAACCGAGTAACCCGAATTCCCAACATCGTGTTTTATTTAATATTCGCTCTCATTCTTGGTCCACTAGGATTACGACTACTACACCCCGGAATCATTATTCCAAATCTCGAACTCTTTGATTTGATTATATCTATGGCGCTAGCTCTGGTAATCTTTGAGGGCGGATATAGTTTCAACCGTTGTTTTGCCCCCATAACTAATGAAGGGATGAAAATTCAAATGAAAGAATGCAAACCAATTTCATTAAGGTTGCTACTCCCCAGAATTTTAAGGCTAGTTGTGATAGGGGGAGCTATTACTGCAAGCCTCACGGCATTCTTATTCCTTTCACTAGCAGGATTCCCCTTTGAATTAGCAATTTTATGTGGAGTTCTTTGTGCAATAACCGGACCCACTGTTATCAACCCAATTCTTCGTGAACTTGAGGTGAAAGAAGAAGTCGCAGAAACGTTGCAAGGTGAGGGAGAATTCAACGATGGAATTTTTGCAGTAATAGCAGCAGTAATTTTTAGCGCAATCCTCTTAGAGTTATCCGGATTTGGTGCAGTAATAATTATTCCGCTTCAAATTGCGATTTTTCTCATCCTTGGATTTCTTGTTGGAGTTATCATTGGTTTAATTGGAATTGGATTCACCAAATACATTGAACCCAAGATCATTAATTATGGTGGAACGCGAATTAATCCTAGCATCTGGACAGCCATTGAACAGATGGGGCTGCTCTGTGTAGCCTTTCTTGCATACGGAATAGGTAGTCTAATCGGGTTTGAAGCAGCAATATTATCTACCCTAATCGCGGGACTCCTTTTAGGGCAACGTCATAGGTTTCAAAAAGACCCAGCAAAAACAACGATTGAGGAAAACGAGACAGAAATCATCGAGGCGGAAATCCATTCATTCCAATTACCCCTCACCAACATAGCTATTGCTACAATTTTCATTCTTGCATTAGCTTTTGTGGATCTAGGTTTAATCATGCATCTAATAACTTTTCAAGTCATATTCGTGGGATTGATTCTTGTAATTGCCTTGATACTAGTTGTCCGCCCAATTGGTGTTCTCCTTTCTACTATACGAAGTGATTTCACTTTGCGCGAACGTGCGTTTATGAGCTTCTTTGCTCCCCGTGGCGTAATTATCGCAGCTCTTGGTTTTTCCTTCGCTTTGGAATTTATCATTGAAGGATATTATATCTCCTGGGGAGAGCTAATGCTTTTCTACATTTTTTTGATTGTCTTCATCAGTGTGCTACTTCAAGGCGGGCTTGCCCCATACATAGCGAAACGAATGCTTACTGAAAAAAAAGACACGCAAGAATCATGAAATGCCAAAGACACTTTGCCCGATTTATGAACACAGATAGCAAGTACGGTACAATTATTTGAACAACACCTAAGAAAATGACCATATTATGAAAAAGTGTTCAAAATGGCGCTTGAATTCGCAGTTCTCATAGTAATTTTTACCGCAGTAGTGGTGGGTGCTACTTTTTTCTCCCACGTTTTCTCGGAATTAACTAAATTTCCCCGATTGATCTTCTATATAATTGTAGGTTTAGTCATAGGACCACTAGGTCTAAATCTACTAAATCCAACCTTCCTCACACTCAATGAAGGACAACTCCTCGAAGCCGTGGTAGCCGTTGCAGTCGCAATCATTGTTTTTGAAGGCGGATATAGTTTTAACCGATGTCTTCCCCATGAGCAAGCTTGTTCGCCCATGGAATTTCGAAGACTAATTGGCAATGTTCTTCGACTCTCCCTTATTGGTGGATTGATTACAGCAGCACTCATGACTCTTGTTTTCTTATTCGTTGCCGCAATCGTTCCTCCATTTGCATTATTAATGGGCGTTCTAACGATGATTACTGGCCCAACAGTGATCAATCCCTGTGTTCGACGATTAGGGATAAAAGAAGACGTAGCCTTCACTCTAGAAGGGGAGGGACTAATCAATGATGCTATAGGGGTTATTCTAGCTTCAGGCATCTTCAGCGCGATTCTTGCATCACTTAGTGGTACTCCCTTTCCGTTACCAATCATCGTAAGTTATAACCTTGTGATTGGTGTTTTAGCCGGGTTAGCTGTGGGCGGTATAGGAGTATTGATTTCTCAGTTAGTGGCTCCACGATTCTTGAATCACTTCAAGGACCAGATTGATACACATAGCATTGGACATCTTTCTCGTATCGGTATGTTAATCGCGGCATTCAGCGCCTTTGCCTTCGCCGAACTTTTCGCCCATGAAGCAGGAATTATTGCAGCACTGATTGCAGGAATTCTTCTAGGAAATCGAGATAAGTTTGGAATAGGACCCGAACCAGATTGGGAGGATTATGAAGCCTTTGACATGAAACACCATATTGAACAGGGGGTTCACACTTTTCAATCCGATATAGTACAGTTGGCAATAGCT
>JBHLSA010000268.1:0-541 GCA_048882025.1 Candidatus Thorarchaeota archaeon
TTCTTCTATGATAAGTTGCCCTTCCTCTTCAAAGTGCATGTAACCTTTAATTTGATACCGGGCAAGGGCTTCGATCTGACCCCGCTTTTTCACAAAAACGTATAAGCGATTTCTATTACGTCGTTTCCAATCTTCCTCCCGAATTTCTGGATTAAATGCAAACCCGTGGAACTGGTTAGGCGCAAAATTTTGGATAAACGCCATATAGGATTCCTGAGCTTCATGTCCAGGTATTCGATCAAAACGCCAATCATCGTTAAACTCTGTAGGAGATGGGAAGCGAAGCCCATCAAGTGGCGCTTTAAGACGGTATTTTTCATAAGCAGGCACATATCCTAATCGGTCATAGAAGGTCTCCCGGAAGGGTTCTAGCATACTAACTGGAAGGTCACTTTCTTTCATATCAAGAAATGCACTCTGCATCAGAGAACGAACATAGCCCCTCATCCGGGCCTCAGGGTAGGTGCCCACCATCGAAATGCCACCCATCCCTTTTAAGACACCACGAACGGATTGTTTTACCTTAATGATTGTAAGGACT
>JBHLSA010000268.1:551-3090 GCA_048882025.1 Candidatus Thorarchaeota archaeon
TGAAGTTCACCATTTTCAAAAAGTCCCAACATATTTTCTGGAATCATGTAGTCGTGTTCGGAATCAGGGATCTCATGATCAGTCCAATAACCATAGGCGTATTGATGTAGCTTAACGACGGTAGTCAGTTCATCTTTTGTGATTTTTCGGATTTCCATGCAGGTCACCGGCTGTAAATGGGGTTATCATTATTTTATTTCCTATAAAGAGGTTGAGTTGTTAAAATTATCTTTCGAGTGATAACTCTAAAAGTAGTGCGTATTCCAAGCTAGATAACTAATTGTATTCAAAAGAATCCTTGAGGGCAGCTGTGAAATTTGTGATGTGTAGAGGTTTTATTATCCTCGTTTAGAGGTAATAGCATGTTTGGATTAATCAGCTTTATTGTACGAAGTAACCTATTCAGATTATTTGTTGGTGAAGAAT
This sequence comes from Candidatus Thorarchaeota archaeon, assembly GCA_048882025.1. Taxonomy (GTDB): domain Archaea; phylum Asgardarchaeota; class Hermodarchaeia; order Hermodarchaeales; family Hermodarchaeaceae; genus Hermodarchaeum. The sequence goes on from JBHLSA010000268.1 coordinate 978, forward strand.
GGTTATATTCAAACTTTTAGCAGCTAAACGACTTAGCGCATTAGTGTCATATCGTCCTTAATTTTTGGAAAATAATCAAAGTAAGGATGATAAGTGGATTCGAATTTCCTTCAAAGTGGGATAGGAATAGAGGGATCTGCTACTTGTTTGGTTAAGGTTTTTAGATAACAGCTGTTGAAGAGAATTAATTCGTTATCTTTGTGAGATAAAGAATAGCCGGCGACTTTCAGGTGCCCAGGGAGTCTGATCTGTTAAATTTCCATAACAGGCTAATTCCGTGAGTCCAGCTTTTTTTATACACGTTCTAATTTCGTCTAAGGTGTATCCGCGTTCGTGATGAGTTTCATCGACACGACGGAGCCACCATCCTTCTTCCTTGATGAAACCCGTGATTTTGAAGGTGGCAATGTTACGTTCATCATCATAGAAATGACGATGAACCTGAAAAATATCATCAATATCGCGTTCAACTGAACAGGCATATCGTTTCGCTAAGGTAGCGAGCCAAAAAATCGTGTTCATATCGAATATAAACAATCCATCTTTTCTGAGGGCTTTTCGAACGAGCTGAAAAGTTTGACAGAGGTGGTCGAGTTCGAGAAGATAGTTGAGGCTATCAAACCAGCAGGTAATGACATCAAAGGCAGAGGAATAATCAATTTCCCGTATGTCTAGTTTTCGCCAAGTAATTTGGACTTTTTCGTGATGACTTTTTGTTTCTGCAAAATTCAGCATTTGTTGTGAGCGATCAACCCCGGTTACTTGAATTCCCTGTTTCGCCATTTTTACCGCGAAAGTTCCTTCACCACAGGCAAGATCTAGGAGTGTTTGGGGAGTACAACCGAATTGCCGAATTAAAGGCAAGAAGATGTTGGAAATTTGCAGACTATATTCTGGATATCTTCCCTTAGCATACAGTAGTGCAAAATCGTCGTAAACACCCATGCTTGTCCGCTTCCGATAGTGTGAAGTAACGAAGTATAATTTTGCTTTGTTGAATACGGCCTCATTAACAAGAAGTTTTCGTGCACAATGAACCTAAATAATGTGTAATGTCAACTATTGCCAAAATGTTCTTCATAAAAAGCCTTAATTCGCTTAGCTGAAGGAAGCTTTACTCGATTCCAAATCCGCATGACCTCATCCAGCTGATCTTCACCCTCTTGCCCTGCAAATAGGTCTTGAAGGTAGATTGTTCGCTCATCGATATCTCGTTGACAGAATTGCAAATATTGCTCTGGAGAATAAAATCTAAGAGGATTGAAGCGTCTCCGGTAATTCACTAGACCATGAACTTCTTCCAATTCAGTAGGATTGGGTATAAGATAATCTTCACCAAATACAGGATGTGCCATCCAATTCTGGATTTTTCTTTGCTCAGTGAGAGTGACAAGAAGTTTAGTGTCTTCGACTTTAATTTTCTCACCTAATCCTAAATAGACAGGCTTGCCTTGTGCATTGAGATATGGTTTTCCAGTTGCGTCATCGATTTTGGGAACAGGTTGACCCTTTTCATCTAAAAGACGACGTTGTTTACCGCTGATATCGAATTCACCAACATAACCAGAATTAACGATAGCAAAAACAAGCTTCCCTTTCAAACCCAAGTCCATATCATCATACATTTTGAGTTTCAATAGGGCTTGATGAGCTTGTTCTCGAGCCATAAAATCAGTTGCGGCATAGGACCGAACACGGGTCCCAGGAATTTTTCCGCCTATAGCAGAGGTTATAACTGATTCACAGGCTGAATCTAATGCCACAGCCATAGCAGGCTCTATTATACGCGATACTAAAGGGAAAATATCAAAGCGACGAAAGGATAACATCTCAGTCTGAAGAACTTTGAGAGAGCCTGGCATCCACTCTGAGTTGAGATCATAAAATCGGAAGACGAAACGTCCATTGGTGGTTCCAGATTGTTCGTACCTAGTAGGCTGCAATTGACCAACTTGTTTCCCTGAAAGAAGACGGGGAAGCTTCACAAGATGTCCGGCAATTTCTTCAGTACGATATTCGATACCTTCACAGTCAATATTTTGCGCCAAAACAACCGCACGACTTCCATCTTGCTGAATTTCCCGCGATTTCATTAGCCCAGGCCATTCTGGGC
>JBHLSA010000269.1:0-3085 GCA_048882025.1 Candidatus Thorarchaeota archaeon
TGCATAAGGCCTTGCTTAACAAAACTCAGCTTACTATGAAGCATATTCTCTTCTTCAATTTGTTTAACAACACTAGTTACTCGTGTCATAATTGAAGTTTGCTCTTCCATTTTTGGCTTTCTAATCAAAACTTCGTCAATTACAGTTTGAGTTACTAATGGTTGCCCTGTAGCACTTTGAAGACGTTTGAGATTATACCAGTCAAGATAATGACCTAAGAACTCAAGGTCAAATTCTGGGCTAATCTCCTTTGCATATAATGCATTATCTGTAATCCATGAAGGCTCGTATGCTATATGAACACACCCACAGTATTCACCGACTCGTCCAATTACAATTGTAGGCAGAGTTGAAAGAGGTGTAGATGTGAAACCAGTTATCCCATTACCTCCGTAAACGGGAAATATACAATTTTTCTCAAGGGCTAAAGCTTTTGTTGTTTTCGATTTACCGCTTGCCAAGTTCATGATTTCTGAACAAGGAAGAACATCCCACTCACTTGGAATTATGCCAAGAGGTGAATCTTTGAATTGTTCAGGATGTTTTTCAGGATCGCGGATTTGGCCGTTTTCGTCGATGCCCTTTGTCAATAGATCCTGCATCAATCCAGCTTTGATCTTGCCAAGCTTATCAATCTTCGTTTCTGTATTGTGTATGATAGAGTCAACATTTCGCAGGACTTGTGAAATAGTTCTTTGTTCATCAAGAGTGGAAGGCAACCAAATAGATGTATTTTCAATTGCTGCTGTAGATAAACCATAGCGTGTAACGCCGTTAGCCTGTTGAGCAAAATATCTTACTATGCGATCACTGCCGAGTTGCTTAGCAAGAAAAACAGGATCTATTTCATCTCGCTTTGGCTTGATTTGTGCAAGGTGATAACCACAAATAACATTTTCTAACGACTCAGAGACGACGGAAGGAACACCAATATCAAATGGTGTTTCTGAATCCTTTGTTATAAGGACATCACCTTCAGAAATAGAGAATTTTTCAATCTCAGAAATGGAAGCAGTTGCTTCCATAAATGGTATTTTTCTTGTGATATATTCGTTGTTATATACATCGATATAATTACATAGTTTTACTTTTCGTTCACCGGGCTTAGTTTTCTTGTCAACGTTACTAAAACGAATATTAGCGACATTCTTTAAAGCTGTTTTTCCCCAATCATTTGGAGGAATTTCAGACATACTTCAATCCCTCCATGAATTGGGCAAACTGTTTGGTTGATTGAGACCGTTCAGCATCTATTTGCTCGAAACTATAGGCATATTTTTCATAGAGGTTGACAAAGGCAGCCTTTATTTGTTGAAGGTGCTCTGTAATATATTTATCAAGCAGTGCACGTATATCTTCTATTATAAGCTCAAGCACTAGCGCAACTAATTCGTCGTCGCTTAAGTCATCACGAGCCTCTTTTAATCTTTCAAGTAGAGCATTGGCTAATCGCCTTAGCTCTCTTTTCTTTTCTGTAATCTGCTGTTTCAATTCTTTCCAGGGCTTAAGTTTTTCTTCAAGTTCCTCTATCTGGGAAATGATTGGCTCAACTTCTGCTTGTAGGGCGGTGAGTTCTTTTTCCAGTTCAGTTGTATCGTTTCCAAGTTTCTTCTGGGCAGCGATGGAACCTTTATCCTTTACTCCTGGACCACGTAAAAGATATTTTATTCGAATTAAGGCTTCTTTAATTTCGTTCTTTAGCTCCTTGATATCAGCCTCCAGTTGTTTGGCGTAGTTAGTTGTATTATCCTCGCCTTCTTCTCCCTCCTCTTCACCACCGCTTTCTTCGGAATCCAGCTGTTCAAATGCCTCTTTTTCTGCTTCCAACCGGGCTATCTCGGCTTTACACTCCTGAATTTCTTTCAGATATTCAGGCAACAGTTTCTTGACTAGCTTATGCTCAAAGGGATCAAAGAGATCCTTCTTTTTGCTTTCTGTGTCCTCGATTACATCCTGTATTAGATCAATCCAGCCTTCAACCAGTTCGGCGAAGCCCCTGTTACTGATTGTCTTTATCTCATCATCAGCTTCATCCCACCATGTAGCAAGAATACCTATAAGTTTGAATCTATCAAGCATGTTAAGCGGCTGAAACTTCCGAAGGAATGACTGCATATATTCGTCGCGCAACACCATTGGATCGCGAGTCTGGGGTAGTTCGGTAAGACGACGCTTAGCCTGGGACCACCACTGGGAAAGGGCAGTATGCAAAGCCGCTTCTTTTTGTATTACGCCTGCATCACTGTTAATATGCTCCGTAATATCTTCCTTACTGGTTATGTCTGCAGCAAAGTCGTAATATTTATTATCTCGTTCTGCAAACATATGAATGGCATCTAAACTATGAGATTGGCATAGTTCATCCGTAGCATGCACTTCTATCTTCGGGACGCCACCAATCAAATGTGCACGAACATCCTGAGGTTCAGGTGGGGGGGAATTATCAACGTATCGACGGATATTAAGATTGTACTCTTCAGAACGAATTTCATCCAAAGGAACTTTTCGAGAAAAAGCAGGTATTTTTTCATTATTAAAATATGCTGAGAGTATCTTTTCAGCATGTTCAGGTCGTAGGAAATTTTGCGCTCTGCCAGATTCATATTCCCGGTCGGCATTTATGAAAAGGATATGGCCTTGCCTATTTTCAGGTTTCTCACCTCTTCTACGCATTATAAGAATACAAGCGGGTATACCAGTGCCAAAGAATAGATTTGGTCCGAGGCTTATAATTGCTTCTATAACATCATCTTCAATCAGTCTTTTACGAATCTCAAGCTCTTTGCTTCCTCTGAAAAGAACGCCGTGCGGCATCACTGTAGCTACGATACCATTAGGCCGCAAAGAAGCGAGCATATGCAGGGCAAACATTAAATCCGCCTTTTTCCCACTTTCAGGTGCATAGCCGTATCTAGTGAATCGTTCAGTATGTGTTAGAGTGCTCCTTTCATAGTTCATACTAAACGGAGGATTAGAAAGAACACGGTCAAATCTCATAATCTCGCCGTGTTCTGTGTGAACAGGAGTAGTAAGGACATCATCATTGGCAATATTGGCGCGGTCAACTCCATGCAGTATCAAGTTC
>JBHLSA010000270.1:0-3070 GCA_048882025.1 Candidatus Thorarchaeota archaeon
CACGAGAATACGAATCGGCCTATTCTATTTCAGAATTATTAATAGGACAGATTCGACATTTGTTTCATTTATCAACAACTGATGACTTCAAGCAGAATATTGAACGATACCGTTCTCTAATACGCAGCAACAGCCCTGATTATCCTGAGAATCCCCTTTGGTAATCCACATGCAGTGCATGTACGCGGCAGCCGATCTAGCTGGTACAATGAAGCTGCAGTACGATGTATCAGCGAGAATCATTCGGATGCCCTGTACCGCAAGGCTAGACATCAATTTCATTCTCAAGGCATTGCAAGAGGGGGCTGATGGTGTATTAGTTGTGGGCTGTCATCCTGGAGACTGTGCATACAAGACTGGCAACTTGGGAGCGGAGAGACGAGTTAGGTTTGCGAGGAAGCTAGTTGGACAGCTCGGACTGAATGAGGATCGGGTGAAGATGGTATTTGTTTCTGCCGCTGAGGGGGACAAGTTCGCAGCGGAGATTAACAAGTTCGCAGAGGAGATTCGGAAGATCGGACCCAATCCAATTAGACTGTGAAATAAGAATCACTTGTTGATTTTACATAAGGCGCTGAACATATCACCTTTATAGATTCATTTTTCCCCATCACGAGGGGAAGATGACATGAAGCGCCTATCGTATCGTCGTAAAGTGTTGGTTGCATTCGTGATTAGCCAGATTATTTTGACCATTCCATTCATTTTACAGATCAACACCGATGCCTCAATGGACTCGTGCACTATTTTCACCGTTTCACAGAATGATACTACATTCTTCTGTAACAATGAGGATGAAGGTCTACGCCACGGAAGAGTCTGGTTCCAGCCGGGAGTAGAAGGAGAATACGGGTTGGTGTTATTTGGATATGCAATCTATCGAAACCTTGTGGTTCCTGTCGGAGGGATGAATGACCAAGGGCTCTGCCTCGATATGACCATGGTGGCAGAAACCAATATTCTCCTCAATCCTGAAAAGCCAGATTATCAAGGGTCCTTTTTTATCGACATGCTTAGAGTGTGTGCGACCGTCGAGGAGGCAAAGATTTGGGTTCGGTCCTTTGATCTTCTTCTTCTTAACTGGCAACAAGCACATGTCGCTGACAGTACTGGAGATGCAGTCATATTTGGTCTAGACGAAAACGGCGAACTCTGGATGACAAACAAGACAGGTGACTACATTGTAACCACCAATTTCAATCTCGCTCAAGACGATGGAAGTCATCACCAAAGTGGACGATATGAAACAGCAATGTCCATGCTGAACACAATGAGTGAGCTGACTCTCAATTATTGTCAGGAAATCCTTGACACTGTTTCGATGTCCTCAACAATGTATTCATACATTGCCGACCTACAAAACAGAATTCTGTACCTCTATTCTCGTGGTGATTTCGAACGCGTTGCGACACTTAATGTTACTGAGGAATTGGCAGCAGGAGATCATTCATACGACATCGAGCGGCTTGTATCTCAACAGACAGACCAGCCCTCCTCACTGGACACTCCCAGTGATACCGTTGGTGTAATTGCAGCTGGATTTGTAATTACAAGTTCGCTGTTGATAGTAGCTGCAAAGCAAAGGAGGGGATGGAATTGAACAATGAGCATCTGGGCTTCAGTAGCGTTCAACAGAAAAGAGAGGAAGCGCCTGCAGACAAGAGGTCTGTTTTCCAAGAGTCTTTGCTGAGATTTGGTTTGATCAGTCTAGGCTTTGTAGTGCTAATTGTGGTTTCTTCGGTCTTCTTTCGTATTGCTATCTACATCCCAACGCCATGGATTACAGCTGTCCTCTACCTCTATATGGCACCAATCTTTCTGTACTCAATAAGTGCTATGGCTCGCCCTTGGATGGTCGTGGCAATCTGTTTTCCCAGTCTGGTCCTTGGGGAGATCTTGTGGACTAGTGTCTATGGTTCTGCAGGTGAGCTGTTACTCAATGTGATAATCGCATTGAATGCATGGGGGATTGGCTGCCTACTAATTTCGTTTTTCAGGAAACGGAATATTGGACTGGCAATGTTCACTGGAGGTGCTTGGAGTTTCTTCGGGCTTATTGTACCAACAATCATTTACTACAATGTAATTTTGAACTGGAATGTGTTCTACATGATAGCCTACTCATTGTTCTCAATGGCTCTCAACTTAGCTCTCATTCCAGTCGCGTATTCTCTCAATTATGTAATACGAAGGCAGTTCAGGTTACAGGACTTGGAAGAGTTGATCTTCTTCTGATTGAAATCTAGCTAGTCGGACATGACCAGACGTCAATCCAGTCGCTGCAAATAAAGATGGAAGAATCACAGCAGATACCAACAAGTTCGCTGATGAGGTTCGAACCATTGGAGAAAGCCCAATTAGTTGTAGTGAGGAATAACTTTTGAACCCGGGCGCAAAGATATAGCTAGAATGACGGGAGATTTCGACGTTTATCAAGACCCAGAAGATATTGAAACGTTTCCAGAAGCAAATGAAACCAAGTCAACTAAGGAGAAATATCAGGCCTCTGCGCGCAAGCATACGAAGCGGGGTCTCGTATTGATACTCACTCCTATAATTGTTCTATTTATGACACTCGGTGAGGTGCCTCAGAACGTATTGATTGGCACCCTAGTTGGCACTTTTTCTCTTGCGATTATAGGAGTGATACTGGTCTTCTATTACGGAATGGGAACAACCATACTACTCAAGGGCTTCGACATACTGTCACAAGTTGGCTCAACTGACCCATTACTGATTAGGCGTTATGCAATCGTAAAGGTCAATGATGTATATTTACTCGCCCACGGGTCGAGTGGGCACCTCTTCGTAGTAGCTTTCAGAGAATCACCCCGCAGCACATCGCGTAGCAAAATCAAGCTGCCAAGAGCCTTCTATAAGTGGGAGTCAAGACATGACATCGTTGGAGCAAAGATGTTTCGCAGAGAAGGCATCTTCTCAATCCCTATATCTCAAGATGAATGCGTTTCAGGAGAGGCGGTGCTCTACGGCGTTCCGTATCAGATAACACGATACAACTGGAATATTCCGGATTTCTCTAGAGAACAACTACTGGCAATCACTGAACACG
>JBHLSA010000271.1:0-3067 GCA_048882025.1 Candidatus Thorarchaeota archaeon
CGTGATCAATGTTATTGAGATTCATTAATTTGGCTTCTTCATCATCCGGAAATTCTGTAACAAGGCCGGGGATCATTTTTTGAAGTTGTGCTTTCGAGATAGCCTCATATGAAATACTATTAGCTTCCATTCGTTGCATCCAAGTTTGCACGGAGGGTTCCGTGAATTGCCTTTCGCTGAGTAACCATAAATATCCACAGAAATGTAATGTGAGATTAAATTTGAGGTCCTCTTGAATATGCTTGAAAAAGTCAATACTCGTATCAGTAAGAAGCTGGTTAGTTGATGAGGAGAACATATTCCGGATAGCAGCGGCGCTCATAGCAGTATTTGCTTGCCCAACATCAGCCAGGCTATCCACGAGTAAAATAGATTTGTCAGGATTGTTTTTCTGTAGATAATACGCACTCGCTGCTCCCAAAATACCAGCACCTACGATGATGATATCAAATTTTTCTGTCAATATAGCCTAAACCTCCGTTTGGGCGACAACTCAGTAGGACAGGTGTTTCTTTACCTTTTGTTCTTTATGGAAAGTAAATGTTTGCGTATTCAAGTGTTCATCGAGGCTCTAAAAAAATAATAATGGAGATGATGAGATCCTTGAGTCCAGTTATTAATTACAAGGAAAAGCACGGCTTTGAAATTAGGTGTATTCGCCTGTTAGCCCAACAAGGAGCCGGAGAATACCAAAGAAAATCAGTCCAATAGAGATAGCAATTGCTACAAAATTCACACCTAAGAGAAGTGGGTACAAGAATGCAATTATGGCAAGGACAATAGCAATGATACCAATGAGGAGATATAGAATACGAATCCACTGGTTTAGTTGTTTACCCGTTACACCTTGAATCAGGATTAACAATCCAATTACCAGGATCGCAACAGAAAAGATGTAAACTAATAGTGTTGAAAAGAATACAAGTGAAACGCTGAAGAGGATACCAAAAATAAGCATAATGATGCCAATAAATAGAGGAATTGCCCGATCTTGCATTTCAAGATTTTTAGCCATGAAGATTTTAACAAGTTGCCAGAGACCAAGAATAATAAGGCCAACTCCCACGATCAATCCGATTCCATAGACGATGATAATCGAAGGCACGAGAAAAAGGAGTGCACCGAAGAATATTGCGATCAACCCAAGAAGAATATCTAATGTTCGTATCCCTTGTGGTACTTGGGGCATAGTTATCACGCGGTCAAGGTTTCGCACATTGGTGTCTTAAATAGGTTCAGGTGTTCGCAAATATAATTAATTTTTCGAAAAAAATAAGGGGAGCAACCCTCAGTCAAGAATTACTACTCCGAAGCAACAGGGAAGAATGTTGTAGCGTCTGTGTTTATTGTCCGTTAAGAAAAAGCCGATTTTTGCGAATCTTCTAGCAATGAGAGCCAATTCTAGGAGTCAATAGAAGGCGTGGCATCGGGGAAAAGAGTGTGGACAAAAAATTTGTAAGAATCCGCAAAAAGCCGCCTGGGTTGATTCAGAGAACATAGATTAACCCAGAAGTATTCTTATCCATTGTTGGACAAGTTCTTTTTTTGAATCTGATGAAAGGCAAGCGTAAGCAGAATAGTATGTATTTATGGGAAGACAGAACGAAGAGGAGACTAATTTGCCCGATTACTAAGGTTGATGTTTATGGTTTTTGCCCCGCTTATTGCAGCTAACCCACTCTTGGGTACCTTTCTCATACTGTTACCGATTATTATTGCCCTATATCTTTTAGCCTTCCGAAGATGGTCTGCTGATAAAACCGGACTTGTTGCTTTTGCAGTTGGATTCGTTATTGCTGTTTTTTGTTTTGGGACAAACCCTTTCCTAGCGTTATTGGCATCTGTTGGGGGGATTATTGCTTCCTTTCCGATATCTCTAATGGTTGTTACTTCAATCCTCATGATTACTTACATGGTTCGAACTGGGGCATTAGCTCGTATCACAGTATTCTTTAGAACCTTAGGTTCGGGTAATAAGGCTATTCAGATCATGTTAATCAATGTCGGGTTAGGCTTATTTCTTGTGGGTCTAGGTGCGACCCCGGTGAGTATGTTACCGCCTGTAATGTTAGCGATGGGGTTTTCACCTCTTATCGCGGTTATGCTTCCTGCCATTGGTTATGATCCGCTTACAACTTATGCCCTTCTAGGGATTCCTGTTCTAGTCTTTACGGATAGTGTGAATACAGCTGACTCGACATATTGGGCTACCAATTATCCAGGTGCTGATCCCCTGTTTATGTCAGGTCATGTATTTTCACTATTTATGCCCGTTGTTGCCACAGGGATTGCATTAGCTATGCTTTGGATTGCAGGTGGGCGAAAACTGCTTTTCAATCGAGAAGCATTTGCTCTATCATTTGTTACTGGTTTAACTGCAGGCTTCATCTGTTATTTATGCAATTTACCCTGGGTGGGCTTCACTCCTCTCACAAATGTCTTTGCAGGACTTGCAGTTATTGCGGTCATGCTTACCTATTCTAAACTTCGAGGACTTCGACTAGTTGATAAATCCGTGCTTTCCAAAGAAGACCAGCCCATTTTGCAGTCAATGGGGCTTATACATGCCATGACTCCCTGGATCATCCTAATTATTTTCTGTTTCCTCGTCAACCTTATCCCACCCATCTATGATCTTTTTTTCAACATTTACACATTTCCCATTGTGATAGGGATCATAACCGTTCGTACCCGAATCTTGTGGAACGCCTATTTTTGGGTTCTAATCGCAACAATCTTTGCTATGATTATCGACGGGATTAAAGCCCAATCACAACATCAGACTACCAAATTTAGACAAGAAATTCGAGATACAACAGTGATATGGGCTCATCGAGTTTGGCGTCCATTTGTCTCTGCGACGATCTTCTTTGCACTAGCCTATATCATGATTTATTCGGGGAGTTATTTTGCCGGTGATGGCTCCTGGCAAATTTATGAACCTTGGAATATGATTGTGGTCCTTTCTGTTGTGACAGCCACGGCTTTTGGTCCTTTGTACCCCTTAACAGCAGCATTCTTGGGATTAATCGGTGGGTTTGTGAGCGGGAGTGAAACCTCAACCATT
>JBHLSA010000272.1:0-2440 GCA_048882025.1 Candidatus Thorarchaeota archaeon
GTTTAAGATCCGAGGTGCATTCAACAAAATAGCCTCATTGTCACTTGAAGTTGCGAGTAGAGGGGTTGTCACAGCATCAACTGGAAACCACGCACTGGCGGTTGCCCTTGCTGCAAAACACCACAAGATTCCCGCCACTGTAATTGTTCCAGAAGCGGCTTCTCCTTTGAAAATTAAGAAATGCAAGCAATATGGTGCCACTATAATTACACACGGAGTCAATTATGATGAAGCTGCTACATATAGCGTGGAGTATGCGAAAGAACAGGGTTCTACTCTCATTCATGCCTATGCTGATCCCTTAGTTATTGCGGGGCAGGGAACCATTGGTTATGAAATCCTTGATGAGCATCCTGAAACAAATGTTGTAATCGTGCCCATAGGGGGTGGAGGATTAATTTCTGGCATCTCTCTCTGGGTCAAAACCCAACGATCTAACATTCGTGTGATTGGTGTCCAAACCACGGCAACCCGGGCTTTTTACGAAAATTTCCATGCTAAGCGCCTTTATTACGTACCCGTTGAACCAACTATTGCTGATGGGTTGGCTGGTAATACAGAACAACTCAATTTGGATATAGGCTTGAAGTACGTCGATGATATTGTATTAGTCGAAGAGTCAGGACTGCGTCACGCAATCCGTTGGACAATGGAAAATGAACATCAGATCCTCGAACCAGCAGGAGTCGTGGGAATCGCAGCAATTCTTCAGGGGAAAGTAAAATTCCATTCTAATGAAAAAGTTGTCGTAGTCGCTACTGGAAGTAACATTGATCCCAAACTCTTCAAGGATATTATGCAATCCTAGTTGGGACAATTAAAATCATGAAGTGGTGTAAATCACTCGAATAAGAACATATTTTGATGGCATCGAAATTCTTGGTTTTCACTAAGGGAACGCTTGATCAACTTCATCAAAAGGTCCTGTCGAAGAGAAGGACCCTGGAGCCCCTGGGATCCAGCCAAGAACCGACGGAATCTCCGCTACCTGTGGAAAGGTAAAACACTGACACCCTACATCCACACCAGAAACAAATTCTGTTGTTGACCGTACCTATAAGACACAGGCCGATCTGGCTACACTGCTTGTGTTCGGAGAAAAGATTTCGCGGATATTGCAGAAGAATCCACATTTGTAGGGATGGACGCTACTTGTTCATTCCAGCAACCAGCGAATCTAATAGCGAGATTATGGATGTGCCGCTGTAGGTAAAGATGGGAAGACCCCAGAATAGATTATATGGACTATAGGGATACCAATTGAGCTAGTACCACTCTTGTATCAGCGACATCTAATGTTGAATGACTTAATCTGTATGATTAATCCGTGATGTTATTCCTCTTTTGCCCCATCGATAACGGCCCCGTCGTCGTGCAGGACCACCAATTAGTTTTGTAGAAATATCAAATGCACTCTTCCCGATTTGAATAATATTATAGTTCTGGCTAGGACTTCCTCGTAAACGAGGACTGCCTGCTGTTCCTGAATATGAAAGCACCATGTTCTCTAATCGCCAGACCCACGGGTAATGGCGGTGCCCACTCAAGATCAAGCTCACACCCTTATGCATTAATAATTCCAACATATCCCCTGAATCTACCATACTATCCCTTTCTCGACCTGATCGGGGCACTGGGACCAAGTGATGATGAAGTGCAAATATCTTCAATAGCTCCTCATCCACATTAGAGAATGCCTTATCCACGAAATTGCGCCCCTCTCGACCAATATGACCCGTATCCAAATCCGGTTCCGAACTGTCCACCGCCATCAAAAACACCGTATCATCCTGATGTTCTACAAATCTTGAACCAAATAGCTCTTCAAAGAATAAGTAACCAACATTTGATGCATCATGGTTGCCCATCGTGTATATTATCGGTGCATCCAGATTCTGTAATATATCACGGGCTTCAATGAATTGTTCACGAATTCCATTCCAGGTCAAGTCACCGCATAACATAATTAAATTGGGTTTCAACTTGTTTATTTCATTCACTGCAGTCTCAATCATGTCTTCACGGAATCCGGCTTCACCCACATGTAAATCTGAAATTTGGACAATCGTATATTTTGCCATATTATTCATCTCTGCTTACATCGAATATCTTCTATGACTACATATTAATGGATTCGGATGAGAAAACCTTTGAACGTAGAAACAGGATATAAAGCTGCATCCTAATGAACCATCATCAATTGATGTTAGTCTTGGTGGAAACAAATGGCAAAATTTGGCGATCCGGAATGGATAGTCTCATTCGTAAAAACACTCAATGAAAATAAAGCCTATGAGGAAGCTGCAGAAACATGGGAAGGCGACTTCCTTTTCATCATATGGCCTTCCAAAGAAGGTGGAAATGATGAAGAAATCGTTATGTGGATGGATTTGTGGCATGGTAAGTGTCGTGACTTTGCCATGTTACTCAATCGTGATGC
>JBHLSA010000272.1:2450-3062 GCA_048882025.1 Candidatus Thorarchaeota archaeon
CAAAAAAGACTGCTTTTATTTATGAAGGTGAATATTCAAATTGGAGAGAAATTATCGAAGGTCGTTTAGATCCAATCAAAGCCCTGCTGACAAGAAGGATGACGCTAACAGGTGACCGTGCAAAAGTTATGCGGGCAACCCGTGCTGCAAAAGAACTTGTTCGTACGGCGCAAATGATAAAAACCGAATTTTAGTTCTTCGAAGCCGATTGAAACCTGAATTTTTCCCATATCCTATCTACTTTTCTACTGGGACATAATAGTGGGAGTAGACCTATGAAGAGTACAAAGAGAGTTACTCTTCATGCCTAGATAGGGGTTGTATGTACATGTGGTATTTCCGATCTCCACGCGTTATTGTGTTTGGTGAAGGCGCACTTGATTATCTTAAAGAAATTGATGGTGATCGAGCATTTGTTGTCACAGACAAAACCATTGTAAAATTAGGTTTTTTAGACATGGTGTTGGAAAAGCTGAAAGAAAGTGGAAAAGAAGTCGCCATTTTTGATGGTGTTACACCTGAGCCCCCTGATGACATCGCGCAGGCTTGTGCACAGCAGGTTCGCGGGTTCAATCCTGATTTGATCATTGGGTTAGGTGGTGGCTCTGTAAT
>JBHLSA010000273.1:0-3058 GCA_048882025.1 Candidatus Thorarchaeota archaeon
CAGCAGGTTCCTGAATCAAGTTTCGAAGGATATCGACGCCATATTGTTCGGCTATATAAAACGCTAGTAAATACGCACCAGCATAATCGATACCTACTGATAATCCGCCTTCACTACGAAAATTCCAATAGAGAAGGGAATCCTGTGGATGGTCAAGAAAGAGGGGGACACTTGGATGAAGATTGTTCCAAGGTGTAAGATAACCAGAATAATACGAAGCATAACAAGCTAATCCTTCAAGGGTGAATTGTTGTTCATCAACTTCGGTGTTAAACAAGATTAGGTGATGAAATTCATGAGCAATCACGCGTTCTAAGCTTACCTGATAGTAGATGTAAAACATCTCACACTCATTTGAATATGGATTGATGAAGCTGTTGGCTCTTTCATTAATACCAGAATAAAAACTGGTCTCTTCTTGGGATAACAGTATGTAGATTCGAGGATCCCCATCGATGTCACCCCGTGTGCCATTAGGATGGCCAGCTAAATCGGTGACACGAGGATAAATGGTACTATCAAAAGCATCACGTAATACTTCCGCAATTCTAATTGCGTTGGCTTCCCCTAAAATACTGATACAACCATTGGTGAAGAAGATTGCACCATGTTCTCCAGCTGCAAGTAACGTCGCCCGTTCGGTTTTATATTGCAAAAATGGTGTGATTCCCGAGGTATATTCAGTTAATCTTGCGATCCAGAAGTCGCGTTGAAATCCAACTTGAGGTAATGTTGTGGACGGAAATTGAACCAAATGATTCTGGGTGGTTTCAATCTGATTTTGGGACTTCGGGATTTGTTTGCGCTCCCCCACCTGCCAATTTTGTGTTGACGCATCCACGTTCATGGTATAAGAAGTGTAGAGGAATCCAATGAGTAAGCTAAGAACCAAGCCTGTGAAAAGTATCGATTGCAATCTTCTCCGACAGTAACGCCAAGTTGGCATGCATTAGTGACCTCTTTAGGTGAGCGAGATAACGCATGCTTGGTCAGTGTATATTTTTAATACTTCCTGATGGCGGCAATTAGAGTGTGTTAGAAAAACCTCAACGGGCTTAAATAGAAGCGAGTACAATCAGTTTCTAGTTTTGAGGGAGGATTCATTATGTCTGAATTGAAGCCGAATCAGCTACGGGCGTATTGTAAAAGGAGTGAATTTGATTGTAAAACGAGTGCTGAGTTAACCCCTTTAGAAGGTGTTGTTGGACAGCCACGGGCCTTGAATGCTTTGCAATTCGGTCTGGAAATCCCAGATAAAGGGTTCAATGTGTACGTTGCAGGCACACCAGGAACGGGTCGAAGCACGGCTACGGAACGCTTTCTGAAGGACCTTGCGGGAAAGCAGCCAATTCCTTCCGATTGGTGCTATGTCAACAATTATCAAAATCAATTTAAACCAAAGGCACTCGAGTTTCCAGCGGGGATTGGGAAAGCCTTTGTTGCTAAAATTGATCGATTTGTTGAATCGGCACGAACATCAATCCAAGGAATGTTGGAAAGTGAAGAATATGCTCAGCAGCGGGAAGAACTCTCTGAAGCCTTTGAGGCACAACGAGATGCATTAACAGAAGAAATGCGGGCAAAGGCTGAAAAGGCTGGCTTTGTGCTGCAAGGAACTCAAACGGGGCTGCTTATGGTTCCAGTCATTCGAGGACAACCTGTTACTCCTGATACGATTCCTAAACTCAAACCAGAAATTCGCAAGGAAATTGAAACACGGCGTAATGAACTAGAAACAAATCTTCGTGCAGCTTTTCGAAAGCTCAGAACCTTAGAACGGGAACTGCGAGAACAACTTCGCCAAAAGGAAGAGAATGCTGTTCGGTTTACGCTTGAACCACTAATTACAGAAATCGAAGAGGAATTTGGCGCGAATAAAAAAGCGATCGAATGGTTTGGTGAATTGGCTAGCGATCTTATCGAAAATCTAAATGCGTTTATCGGTCGGCGCCCTGAAGGGCTTCCTCCCGAGCTTTTAATGCAGATACCTTCACCTGAAGATTTTGCTAAACGGTATAAAGTCAATTTGATTGTGGATAACTCAGAAACAACAGGTGCTCCAATTGTAACGGTAACCAATGCTGGCTATAATAATCTCTTTGGTCGTATTGAGAAGGAGCCACGTTTTGGAGCATTAGTGACTGATACAACTATGATTCGTGCGGGTGATATTCATCGTGCGAACGGTGGATATGTAGTCATACCCGTTCGGGAATTACTGATTGCTCCAGTGTCCTACCAGGCTTTGAAACGAGCCCTTCAAAATGATCACATTGTTATTGAGGAAGCATCTGAAGTAATGGGTTTCCTCTCAGTGAAAACCCTTCATCCTGAACCGATTCCTCTTAACCTGAAGGTTATCTTGATTGGCGAACAGGTTTGGTACCAGCAATTATATCAAATGGACCCCGATTTTCGGGAACTTTTCAAAGTAAAAGCAGATTTTGACACATCGATGGAACGCAGCCCAAAAGCTGTACAAATTTATGGCAATTTTGTATGTACGCTGACAGAAAAAGAAGAGCTTTTTCCCTTAACAGCAGAGGCTATTGCAGAAATTGTAGATTTTAGCTCGCGTCTTGCGGATGATCAAAATAAGTTATCAACTCGGTTCGATGTGGTTGCCGATATCATTCGGGAAGCGAACTTTTATGCGAAAAAAGATGGGAAGAAAACGATTGCTTTATCGCACATTAAGAAAACGTTAGATGAACGCTTCTTCCGCTCAAGTCTGTATGCAGAAAAAGTGCGAGAATATATCAAGAAGGGTGTCATTCTCATAGACACAAAGGGGGATGCTGTAGGACAAATCAATGGTTTATCCGTTCTTTCACTGGGTGATTTCACATTTGGGCAACCTTCCCGAATTACTGCTACCGTTGCACCAGGACCTGGCCAGGTTATTGATATTGAACGTGAAGCTCAACTCAGTGGGCCAATCCAAATTAAGGGTGTTCAAATTCTCACAGGATTCTTACATGAAACATTTGGTCAGGATAAACCTTTGAGCCTGTCGGCACGAATTACGTTTGAACAGAGTTACGGTGGTGTTGATGGG
>JBHLSA010000274.1:0-3040 GCA_048882025.1 Candidatus Thorarchaeota archaeon
TCTATACCCATTTTTTTCATCATTCGAGCCATTTGCTTTGGTGACATTCCTCTGAAACCCATAGAATCACTTCTTTGATTATTCGCTTATTCTACTTCAAACCCCTTTCCAGTGGATAAAACGATTACGCTTTGTTTCGATTTACAAAAATATCAAACACAAAATGTTCAATTCCAGGTGAATAGTTCTTGACTTTATACAGCTCTGTATCAGACTGATATCCATAGTCAGTACATTTCTTTTCTATCTCAACAATAGCACTTTCAGTTTCTGATTCAGGAATGGACAGGTGCATGTGAATCATTCCTCCAGTATCCACTAGCGTTTCAAGTGCAGCTGGTAAATAAGAAATCGTGTCGTGTAAAAATCCCATGACAATACGATTTGCTTTTCCTATTGGATGCACCTTACGACAATCACCTAATATTGGAGTCACTCTTTCAGCTAATCTATTCAACTGTATATTCTCAAGTAGAAAATCAAAAGCTTCAGGATTAATTTCTATGGCAGTGACTTTCACATTAACAGCCTTTGCAATATGAAGTGCAAATTGTCCAACGCATGAAAACATGTCCACAAACTTTTCTCCAGGCTTAGCAAGTTTAGCAACACGCATACGTTCTCTTCTATTTCCTCCTGAAAAGGTAAGAAGAAGTGGATCAAGTTTGAATATTACACCGTTTTCAATATGTGTAGTAATTGTATTACTATCACCAGCCACTAACGAATACGATGGTTTTCTTGTTCTTCCTTTTGTTGGTCCTATTCTAACAGCTACAGATTTGATACGGGAATCATACTCTAGAGTCGCAATTCCAATCTTTTCATCATAATCCATCAAATCAAAATCCAGATGTACTAGGGCAACATGTCCTACGAGATGAAAACCTGAAGGCAACGGTAAGTCATCTGGAATATCACCAACAAGTCGCGATTTTAGGAAGTTTCTATACCTCATCAAGGCTCACAAATCTCTAGACAAGTCTAACAGTATATACTATCAGGTGCATGATCACCAATACCTCTGGCTTGCACCTTAGCTATTGCCTTACGAAAGTCATCCTGAGTAACACAAGTTCGCTTATCACGAATTGCAAACATTCCTGCTTCCGTGCATATGGTTTTGATATCTGCACCTGTTCGACCTTGAGTAGCCTTGAGAAGTTTATCAAATTCAACTGAAGATTCGATATTCATTCCGCGAGTGTGTATCTTGAATATCTCTTCTCTACTCTCGTCATCCGGCAGGGGGAATTCAATAATTCTGTCAAATCTCCCAGGTCTAAGTAACGCAGGGTCCAAGATATCTGGACGATTTGTAGCGCCCAAAACAGCAACTTGACCACGGGTTTCAAACCCATCTAACTCACTTAGAAGTTGCATTAACGTACGTTGAACTTCTCTATCACCAGACGTTGCGATATCTAGTCTATGCGATCCAACTGCATCAAGTTCATCAACAAAAATGATTGCAGGAGCTTTTTCTTTAGCTAGCATGAAAATCTCACGAACAAGTCGAGCGCCTTCTCCTATGAATTTCTGAACAAGCTCTGAACCAATAACTCGAATAAAAGTAGCATTCGTTTCATGAGCAACTGCTCTAGCGCAAAGAGTCTTTCCAGTCCCTGGTAATCCTGTAAGAAGTACTCCTTTTGGTGGTTCGATACCAACCTTTTCAAACAGTTCTGGGTGTAGAAGGGGATCTTCCACTGTTTCTTTGATTTCTCTAAGTTGTTCATGAAGTCCTCCAATTTCAAGATATGAAACAGATGGTGCTTCTTCAATTTCCATTGCACGTATTATTGGATCACGAGATGGTGGCAGCTCTTGAGTAATCGCAAAAGATCTCTGGTTTAGTGCTACTAATGCACCAGGTTGTAGTTTATCCTTTGATATAGATGATGCTACATGAACGACAAAATTAGGTCCTGTTGAGCTTTTTACAATAGCTCTGCCATCTTCAAGCATTTCTGTTATAGTTGCAGTAATTAATGGAGACTGTCTTAATTTCTCAAGTTCAGTTCGTAGAGTTTGAGTTTCCTTCTCAAGTCGACTACGTTCAGCTTGCAGAATCTGTTTTTCAGTTTCTAGCGCACGAAGTCTCCGCTCCAGATGCCTAGTGTAGCTTTGTGAGTAAGTTGAATCATCGACGCTACCGTCGTCTTTAGCATCTGTAGTACCTGGCACTAGATAGCACCTCAGGATTTCATCGACTGTAGATGTTTTAAGGATTGCTTTGTTGGAACAGATACACTTTGATAAAACCCTAATAATACATTCATAATTTCACCCACTAACAATATGTCTAGTCGGTAATCTTTATCAGCACCCCGAGAAATAATATCAGAAAGAGGGATTCTGTCATGCCAAGTTGTGAGCTTTGTGGCAGAGGTATGAAAGGCAGTGGTCGAAATGTTGTCATTGAGGGTGCGTCGATGATTGTTTGCCCACAATGTGCTGTAAAATTCGGAAAACAGCCTATATCCTCTGGACAACGCTCCTCATCACAACCAAAAACTCGTTCATCTTGGCTTGGCGGTCCAGAAAGATCGACGTCACCCAAACTGAAGAAAGCTCCAGTAACAAGACCCAAGCCAAAGTCTGGTGGAGTATTGCTTGATGATATGGAATTAATAGAAGACTATGCTAAAGCGATACGAAATGCAAGGCAGAAGAAGAACCTATCCCAAGAAGAACTCGCTCAAAAAATTGGAGAACGCATCTCAACATTACAATCTATAGAATCAGGACGATTAAAACCAACAGGAAAAACAATCAGAGGCCTTGAAAGAGAACTTGAGATATCCCTTCTAGAAGCTGTGGGAACTGTTCCAATAAAGGTGAGTAAGGGCAGTTCCGTCGCTGGACCAACTCTTGGTGATAGAGTTGTTGTGAAAAAGAAGATGTCCCAGAAAGCGCGCCAAGAAGATAATGAATGAGTTTAATGTCCGATTATATTCAGTCTAAGAACAGCTCTTATATACTATTTAGTCGTATAATACTACAGGTGTAAATTTCCAACTGCGGATGTTTTCGCTAT
>JBHLSA010000275.1:0-3039 GCA_048882025.1 Candidatus Thorarchaeota archaeon
AGTCTCAGAAGATGATGATAGCGAATCGTTCCCGATGGATATAGGCATGGCTATTAACGCTTTTACCAAGTTAATAACGCTTGACAAAGCAGATTATGTAATAACTTCTACCGTTGGGGTGACTTTGTCATATCAGGAGATTTGTTCTCAGCACAAAAAGATTCTTTTCACCACAACTGATATAAATGATGTACTGACCGAGCGGGTGATGGAGGATTACGACAAATACAAATACTTCTTTAGAACGGGATTCGGAAACGAAACCGCGGCTCGTGCGGGTACACTGGACTCTATCTTGACGTTGAGGAACTATACGGGATTTAACAAGATTGGTTATTTATATAATGACTTTGGTTCCAGTGGATGGGAGCTGTATGTGTCCATGCTTGCCAGCTCACTTGTCGCGAATGGATTCGAGATTGTTTACGATGCTTTGGTCCCGCTTGATGTGATAGATTTCACTAGTTATTTGGCAGCTGCAGAAGCTGCTGGAGCCGAAATGCTGACCACCTTCATTGTTGGCTCGGCCGGTATTCCCTTAGTTAGGGAGTGGTGTGATCGGCAGTCGCCTTTTGTTTTATGGGGAATATTGGGTGATGTTGGGACGACTGATGTTTGGAATGTGATGGAAGGAAAATGCGATTCTGTATCTGCTGTTGGTTATCCGGTTACTTCTGGATATCCCTTGACAACCAAGACTATTCCCACTAGGGAAGCCTACATCGAAAGATGGGGGGAATCGCCGATCTCGTTTGCGGCCATTGCGTACGATGTGGTGCGGTTTATCCTTCCGGACGCCATTAGGCGAGCCGGCACAGCCGAGCCCGAGACATTGGTGGAGGCTTTGGAAAAGACTGATGTTGAGACTTCGACAGCGCGTCGTTTTGTTTTTACTTCTTCGCATGACACAATGGTGGGCGAAAAACCTAATGACCCAGAAGCAGATTATATGCTGGTTTGTTACTTCCAGTGGCAAGATAGTGTACAGGTTCTCGTATATCCCAAAGAATTGATGGAGGATACAGGTGCAGCCTACACCTACCCACCCTGGCCTGGACCATGGGACTAACCTAAATTTACTAGTTTGCATTACTCAAGTAATTCCAAAATAAGCTTCTTTTATGCGCGGATTCCCAACCAACTCATCTCGGCTACCTTCCATTGAAACCGTGCCTTCCCGGAAGACCTAGCCCTCTGTCGCAAAGATCCAATGCCAGGCAACCATCTTGTTCAACTATTAAAATTGTAATTCCTCTTCTTCCGTTATTATTCGAGAGTGTTTATTTGATTTGCCATATTCCTACTGCCGATGATAACCCAAACTGAACGGTATCATCTTTTCTGTGGTTGGGCTGCCTGGAGTGGCTGAATCTTACAGAATTAAGCCAGCTTTCTACTTAGTCGAATTCTTCCACGGCTTTCCTCGTCAAACTGTAGTTATACCAGGACTTTACAAGGTTTTGAATATAAATTCAAAAAAGTTCAATTGTTGGAACGGGGGTTGAATATCTTTGATTAGAATTTAATGCCCCCCACTAGATTGTTGAGGTTGGATAGGAACAATATTAATTGTTCTTCCCAGATAGAGATTGCTACAATTCGAAATAAAGGTGTAAACTATGCAATTCATATACACTGGTATTCGAGTTAAGGATTTGAAACGGTCAATTAAGTTCTACACAGAAATAATGGAGATGAAAGAAGTTCGAAGAGGAAAAATGGAGGCTGGTGGTGTCTGGGTGGAATTGAAGAGTCAAGAATCAGACCACCTGCTGGAACTAAACTATTATCCGCCTGGTAGCAAGTTCTACGAGAACTATTTTTCTGGTTCAGAGTTGGATCACCTAGCATTCTCGTGCGATGACGTTCGAAGATGCTACAAGAAAGCGCTTGAGGGTGGTGCTGCTTCAGCGGTTGAACCTTGGGATGAAGGGGGCTCTACCCTAGCTTTTCTGAGAGACCCAGACGGGATATGGATCGAATTACATAACAAAACCTAGTGCGCAAACCGCAAGTGGAATTATCTACTTCGCAGGCATGAGAAAAAGGGTTTGGGGATTAAATTCTAATGAAAGTGGGCGCGCCAATATATTTAATATCTGAATCCCACATACTTACAAATGGGTAATTTTAATGCCCAAATTTCTCGTAGTTCATGCACCGTTCTCGACCCCGATTAGCCCTGAAGAAGCTGCACCATTACTAAAGCGAGCGGCTGGCTCTATGACTGCTGATGCCTATTGGATTTCAAGTTTTTGCCAAGCCAACGCAGAGGGAAAAGCAGTCAAAGCATATTGTCGATGGGATGGAGTAAGCGTTGAAGCCGTTCGAAGCGCGGTTACTAAGTTGATTCCAGAAATGCCGGTAGAAGACGTCTACCCATTAGTGACACTTGATTCAGGAGATTTTAGGTAATAAAATCTTCAATTCCAAAATTTCCCCTCTTTTTTGCTTTTTCTTATTTTTAGAGAGGGGTTAGGTTTAGGATTAAATTTTAATCTTTGGCGGGTGAATTTTCTTGCTGGCATATACGTGCGTGTATACTTGTATGCTTGCTTGTTTGCTTATATGCTAAAGTTTTATATTGGTTATGATGGCTAATGTCTTAGCGTGCCAAAATTTCTAGACTTTATGGAAGTTTAAAGTTTGGACCTGCTTAAATATAAAACAATCTTGGTTCTGCTATTTGGGGTTGTTTTAAACTTAGCAGTTTTTGTTTTGTTGTGGCAACTGAACATTTTTATTCACGGCGATTTGTACAATTATGGTTTAATTTCCAGCCATGAATGGATTGACGGGGTTTGGCATAATAATTTGTCATGTTGGGCTTTTATTATTGGAGCAACCGCCTTCGCAGCTTTTGCGGTAGTTCCTCATTACCTATTCAGCAAGAAACTCAAACCTAGTTCTTTTTCGGTTATGACTGGGTTCCTCTTGCCAGCTCTCGGCTTGGTTTATGAAGGATTGAGTATTTTTTTTCTCAACCAAATAGACTCAATCGTACGAAATTTGCTTTATGATTTCGGGATACCTTTTAGC
>JBHLSA010000276.1:0-3027 GCA_048882025.1 Candidatus Thorarchaeota archaeon
CAAAACAAAAGCAACCACCATTTTCATATTAACCATCTCATTTCGACTGTAGAATTTTGTTGACAAATGTAACTTCCCCCTCGCTCTGGATATATTTGAATTCATAAGCAACGAGATATAAATTTTTTGTATTGAAGCTTTTCTGTGTGATCCAGTTTTGAATGTTAATTCTTAAGAGATTTTTTGTCTTGATTTGAACATCAATCTAACAATTTTCTAGCTCGTTAAAGCATTTAGAGACAGTGCTTCGTATTCATTTTATCTTTAGGAAGGAAGGAAATTAAATTTTAATCTTCTCTCTCTCCTCTGGCGTCGTATTAAGATGTTAATGGTTATGAGATTTTACCACTTGAAGAACTGGAGTCAAAATATTGAAGAGTCGCGGCGCCTGGAAGGACGTTAGGGCCGAAAAAACTTGAGCCATTCAAATAATTCTTGAAAGGCAAAAACGATCTCGAACGGAAGGAAAAGAATTGTCAAAGGAATTCCCAAGATATTTAGCAGGGCTAAAAGATATACGTTCATTCTCAGCCTCCTAAGAAACTCGCTGTCACGTTGGTCAATATCTTGCCACCTGAAATCCAGATCACTTCCCACATCATCATGAGGTCCCTCGTTCACGGTCATTGGCACATAGATCCAAGGAAAAGTCTCCCATATTCTACTCCAGCACGATTCATGATATAATAGCTCTTGATACGTGTCTTTGTCCAAGTCATGATTCACAGGGTTACAGAACTCGCTGAGATCTGAGTTAAACATCAATGATGCTCCGCATTCCGCATCTCCCAAATCTTCATCAATTATCATCTTCGTAATCTCTTCTAATTTGAAAAGGATTGGGTTGCTCAGGTATTCGTCTGCTAAACCAAGCCCCGAATGCCCTAATTCATGAATCAATGAATAATACGCTGGTCTATCTGCATTTTGTTCGTCTTGATCCCACGAGTCAAAAATGGTTCTTCCATTTTGAATTCTTTTTCTCCCCATTTCGATACGCATTATGATCGGTGGCCACTCCCATTCCAAACTCGGCGATGTTTTTGGCCAAGCTTCATCCTCAACGCTATCTGCCGCCATCTCTTCATGAATCCGCAGATCGCAATCATCCCAATTAACCTTGTCATCATAAGTTATTATTTTGCCAAAAACCATCTGCCCGTCAGTAGCGTCAAAGAGATGGTTGCTCGCCTTCCGAAAACCACTCTCGAGTTGGTTGACGAAGATTGGACCCATCTCGCCTGTATCATCAAAATTAATTTTCCATTCTATTGAAACCACCATATCGATAATCTTAGGTATAGTCAGATTTTTCTGTGTTCGGACTATCTCGCTTGCTCCTATTTTTCCTGGATACCCATCTTTCCAAACCGCAATATCCCAGAAATATGATCCATAACAATATCCGAAACCATATGCAATACTGTTTGTGTAGGCATATGAAGTTGCAAAAATCCTTGATGTGCCTGGCTCTAAATCAAGATCTTGCTGCGAACCAAAGTCTATTCCTCCATGTTTGGTGGCGCCTTCTGGCAATATCGGGGTTTTGGTGGCTTCCACTCTGTGAGTGCCCGATACAACTGCCCAATCGGTGTTCAGTTGAACATACCCAGGTAGACCTGAACCTCTAACGCTTCCAACTATTTCGAGAGTACCCGATGAATTAAGCCTTCCTTCGTATATTGTCTTAACGGTATATTCAGTCTCCATAACCTCCACATTATTACTAAGTCTTTCTTTAAGCCCTCCCGAAGGCGTCCAATCTACCCACAATAATGCTTGATTGGTTGTTGACAAAGATTTCGCCCGTACATTTACCTCAACATTGTCCAAGGGTCTGGGAATAGACAGTGTATAGAGAACGCGTGGAGATAGCAGAGGAATCGTTGCAAGCTCTTCACCGTCGTCCATAACAGTTAACCTATGAAATAAATCCATGTCAAGCCAGAGGTCATTGATTGTCTCAGTCCCAGCGTTCTTCACCTCAACCTCAATCATTTTAGTGTCACCGAGATAAGCGTACCCCGGTAGTTTGAGTTTCACGACAGCACTTGATTTACTATGAACCAAAGCAGGTGCAGAAAACAGAGAAAAGAGCATTATGAAAGTCAAAAATAAGACTTGCAACCAAAATTTCTTTACTTTTCTCATCCCTCTCACGATTCTAAAAACAAACTTAGTCATATTTGCGGATAAAAGCTTTGCCAAACCCACATAGCAAATAGTTAAGATATGAAGAATTTGCAAATTGTGGGCAATCTAAAGATTTAAGTATACATGACTTCGATATGGAAATAAAATGAACGAAGGTATAGATGGAAAGCCAAACCTCAGCGGCTGGCTTATGTTGCTACTATTCGTGGGGATAATATTGACTGCTGTAGTTCCTTTGTCATTGATGTCACTTGACTTTTTTAGTGAGCTGAAAGATATGCTGCTAACTTTCACTTTAATAGCCACTCCATTGGTTAGTTTTCTTGGCTTCATTTGGCTTGGAGAGGCTTTTCTGTATCTTGAACCAAGTCTTGGAGTCTTTAGAACTGCAATTACTGCAGCTGTGATCACCGAGTATTTTGTTCTTCTAGCACTCTCAATATTCTTGGCGGATCAAACAACTACTAATATTTTTCAAGAGAAGCTTGTTGACAATTTCACAACAATTGTGGGCGTAGTGATCGCTTTTTACTTTGGATCGTCAGCCTATGCATATAAGGTGGAAAGAACCACTAAAAAATAGAGCAAGCAACTTCCCGCCTCATTTCCCATTTTTTAATACCTAAAAAGCAACTACCTTTTTCCCAATCTTCAGACCTCAGAATACTTCGGACTGCTTCCTGGCTTCATTTTTCTTAAGCATTTCACCTCACCATTAGGTATCCAGGAGCACCTTAGATTTTCAACGTCAAAATCGTCGTCGGGATTAAATTTTAATCCCAACCCAACCCCCAATCCAAAAAAAGGGAACATAAGTTCCACTAAGAGAAAACCTCAAACCCCTTTCACCTCTCTTCCTTAGTTTGGAAAAAT
>JBHLSA010000277.1:0-3014 GCA_048882025.1 Candidatus Thorarchaeota archaeon
TATGGGCTTGGATCATTTCAACTTTCCTTCATACCTGGAGCTTCAGTTAATCCTGTTACTTATGTAATCTATGGAGCACTTGTCATTGGGATTATTGCACTAGTCATTTTTTGTATCTTCTTAGCTCGTCGGTATCAGGAGCAGATCCTATCTTATTGGCGTCGATGGCGAGAGGCATCAAAGAGATTAGAAGACGCCACAACTGTTGAAACCATTGAGGAGCCCTCGAATAACCTGTGTAAAGAGTGTAATGAACGGCTTCCTGACAATGCAAAATTCTGTCCTAAGTGTGGAGAAACCTTTGAAGAATAGCCACGCCACTGTCACAAACTGATGCTGAATTATCAATCAATCAATCATGGATATAGCTTTTTGATTAGTCTTTGATGAGTCCTTCAAGTTCGTTGACGAATTGTTCGGCTTGTTTCATACCCAATGCCCAGAAGTCAGTGGTGGAGATGTCAAAGCCTAGCTCTGCGGCTAAATCTCGGGGTGCAAGGGTGCTTCCGGCGGATAGTAACCGGCGTAATTTCGGGACAAAGTCTTTGCCCTGTTCTTTATAAAGACGATAAAGTGCAAAAACGAATAAGTTGGCAAACACATAGGGATAATTGTAGTATCGGAAATTTGGAATATAGTAGTGACCCTTGAAGGTCCATTCCCATTTACTGTTAGGGAGCCATTCAATCACATCACCGTATATTTTGTCTCGCCCCTTGACCCAATATCTAGAGATAGTCTCACTATCTAAATATTCACCCTGCTCAAAGGCGGCATAGAGGTCGGTTTCAAAGAAATACCGCGCAGAGACTTGGAAGACGGTCATCCCAAATTCATCTAAGATCTTGGCTAAGATAGCAATTTTTTCTTCTTTCGTTTGGGCCTCAGCCATGAGTTTCTCGGCAAGAAGAAGTTCTCCAAAGATGCTGCCAACTTCAGCCATACAGTAGCTGATATCAGTATTTTCAGGCTTTTGCTCTCTAAACATTAAGGTGCCATGAACTGCATGGCCATTCTCATGGACCAAGGTAAATAAATCACCTAGAATGCCATTATAACTGGTGATTATAAAACCTGTTTTTCCTTTATGCCAAGATGAAAAGAAAGCCCCAGACCGTTTGCCTTTCCGAACCTCTCCATCAATCCTCTTTTTATCAAACATATCTTGGACGATTTGGCTAAGCTCAGGATCAAATCCTTTGTAGGTATCGATTGTAATTTGACGGGCTTCTTTCCATGTGATTTTTCGTTCCGGTAAATTTGGTAAGGGTGCGACTACATCCCATTCACCAAGTTTGGAAAGCCCCATAAGTTTAGCTTTAATTTGAAGATAGCGTTGGTAGAGGCTTACATGATCAACAACGGAAGTCATTAACGCATCAATGGTTTCATCATCTACGTCGTTGTCAATTAGGCTTTGAGTTCTAGGGGTTGGCCAATTTCGTTTTTTACTCATCTCAAAATGGTCACCACAAATTGCACGGATGGCACTGGACCAAAGGATTTCATCTTGACTCAAACCCGTCCAAACGACATCTTTTGCCGTCTTTCTAACCAGTCGATTAGGATGCTCGTAAAGAGAGATAATTTCTCCATATGGTAAATGTTTGATTTTTCCATTAATTTCAATCTCATAGGTTCGAGTTGATAACCAATCCTTTTGAAGTTGCGACCAAGAATTAATTCCAAACCGGTCTTTTTGAATGATGAGCTGTTCCTCAGCATCACTCAACATATGTGGTGCTCGGCGTTTAGTTTTTTCAAGTGCATGCTTGTATTCTGCAAGTTCAGGATTCTTAATGAGTTCAGGTTTGGATTCCAGTAGTTGTGAGACTTCGATATCCGTAAATGCGAGAAGTTGTTCGATTTTCATGTTGAACCGACGGGTTAGATCTGCAGCTTGTTTTGCATTTGGATCTAGTGAGTTCGCGTCATAACTTAAGCTTCCGTACTTGAATACGCCTTGACGGTTGAGAAAAAAATCTTGCATACGATTAATTAATTTCTTGAGCTCATTAGCAGTTAAAGAAGTGATTTTTCCTTTATACTCTTCAGCTATTTGCTCAGCTTCCTTCACAAATTCTTCCATTTGAGTTTTCAGGTCTTCAAGTTTTATTGAGGGAACAAGGGGACTTAGATCCCATGCCTTACCAGTAATCGTCATGATCTTTCAACCAGGAAGTCAATACAGTCACTGGTTAAAAGTCACTAGGATGAATAAGATTTCGAAAACGCATGGGCTAGGAATAAAAAACAATTGACCTTCTAGGTATTGAGTTGATAACAAACAGCACTAAAATGATCGAAGATATCGCGAAAGGCTTTGTAGAGGCGATTATAGGTTTCCACTCTTTCAGAATCTGGTTTAACCTGAAAATCATATGAGAATAAGGGTTCAAGATGATCAAAGGATTTGAACTCGCCTAAAGCTACTGCAGCGACCAACGCTACTCCAACTGAACCTACATCTTGAATAGTACTAGTTCGTTGAAGAGGAACATTGAGAACATCCGCAAAGATTTGCATCCATAAGTCGCTTTTCGCGCCACCACCACAAATATTCAAGCGCGAAATATCATGCCCCAAGGATTCAAGAAGCTCTTTCACCCAGCGTGTGTTGTAAGCGACACCCTCTAGCACGGCTCGCACCATATGTGACCGAGTATGATCAAAACTAAGATTTAGAAACGCGCTGCGTACAAAGGGATTGATAAAAGGACAACGTTCCCCAACTGGCCATGGGAGATAAAGAAGATTTCGACTTCCAGGTGGTACTTGTTTTGCATTCTTGGTAATGAGATCGTATACATCTACATTAGCGGCATTCGCTTCTTTGATTTCAGCGGTACACACATTATCAACTAACCATGCTAAACAGGACCCTGCACTCTCCATATGCCCTGTGAGCAGAAGCCGCCCTGGAATAGCACTTTCAATGGTGCCAACGCCACTTAAATCAAGGGTAGAAAAAGGATCTTTCTGCAGAATTTCTACCTGCTTCCCGTTAATTGTCA
>JBHLSA010000278.1:0-3004 GCA_048882025.1 Candidatus Thorarchaeota archaeon
AAAGGCACAAGAGCCAGTAACATAAGGGATGAGTTTTTCGAGATTCTTCTTCGATTTCGCTGCAGCTTCAATTGCCCGAATCATAAGGGTGTTCCGAGACATTTGAATGATGGCTTTCGGACGGAGCGCCTTTTTTATTCTCTGAAACTGTTTGGATCCGATTTGTTCTGTTTGGAGCAGCGAGATATATTCAAACTTTTCTAAGAGAGAGGTGAGGCGAGCCACTTCAGCTAATTTGGCCTTGGGAACCGGACGGCCCTTCTCCGTCATGGCCACATCATTGTTTTTGGAAGTTTGTTGGCTTGAACTCATAAGAAGTCACCATCTCGTTACATTTCAATCTTAATAGCAGGACCCATACTAGTTTTCACAAAAAGCTTGTCAATATTTTGCATTCCCCGCTCCAAGTTTTGTTCAAGGGCAGAGACGACGGCTTGAATATTTTCAGCTACGAGTTTTGCCGCCATTGAACGCTTGCCAATCTTAGCTTGAATTACGAGATTCTTTCGCATTCGTAATTTCACAGATGAGGAGAATTCAGACAATATTTTCTTCACATCGGCACCCGGAGGAATTGGACGCGGCATTTTTCCACGAGGCCCCAGAAACGGACCCAGAACACGACCGACAAGGGGCATTAAGTCAGCTTGGGCAATAAAGAAATCCATTTCTTCCGCTAATGCCTTGGCTGCATCTTTGTCGGCTTCTAAGCTTTCAACCTCTTCTGCTTCAAGGAGGCGAGCAGCACCAGCACTTCGCGAGGCGTACACCAAGTCCTTTGACCCGATAAGGGCCACTTTAGTGCCTTCACCCAATGAGTGGGGAAGATTCACATCTACGTTGAGTTGACGTCCTCCTTTCTTAAGATCAATTCCCCGAAGATTTACAATAACTTCCATCGCTTCTTCGAATTTCCGTTTCTTGGATTTGGTTTGTGCTTCGGTGACTGCAGCGGCGATGGTTTCAACCTTTAAGGACATCTTTATTTCTCACCCCAGTTACATCTGAAGTTTTTCTGCATACAGCCCCTGATCCAGTTCTTTTTGAACGGTCCGAGCATCCTTGCTATCCACCGTTACGCCCATACTCACACAGGTTCCTAGCACGGATTTTACCTGGTTGGCAAGTGAACTTCCTAACAAGTCTTTTTCTTTCGCTCGGGCTACCGAGATTATCTTATCGAAGCTTATGTCACCAGTAATTTCAGTTCCTGTCGCACCCGTTCCCTTCTCCACACTGATTTCCTTGAGAATTAACGCCGAGGTAGGAGGAAGCCCAATCTTAATTTCGAACTCCTTGGTATCATCATCAACTATGATTGTTACGGGAACCTTCAAGCCCTTCAAATCTTCTGTCTGTTTATTAATTTCTTGAACAATCTGATACAAATTAGCTCCAGTGGGACCTAGGATAGGGGCGATTGGTGGCCCCGCAGATGCTTTTCCACCTTCAATGAGGGCTTCACAGGTGACCTTTGCCATTTTTGGTGTCTCCTCTGGAATCGGTTCAGCTTCATGAGCTAAACGCAATTTAAAAATGTTCTGCCTCTACTGAGCTACAAGAACAGCCGTGTTATTAGAGTTCTAAAAGCTCTTCTTCCTCTTTTTCGGTTTCTTCGCGTTCTCTACGTTCGACGATTCGTAGAAAGTCAGCATGAACTTTGACAGGAATGGGTGATGGAGCTTCAAAGAGTTCAAGAGTTACTTCATCCTTGGAAGCGTCGATGCGCATGACGCGGGCTCGTTCTCCTTTGAATGGGCCACCAGTAATTTCGACGATGTCGCCGATTTCAAGGTCTTCGGTGGGTGGTCGTGGAACGAGTATATGTTCAATCTCATTGATGAGAATTTTGCCCGGGATTATGCCTTTGATATGTGGAATACCTGCGATGGCGATTTCTACTTCGCGAGGGCTTCGTGCTTCGATGAAGATATAACCTTTCAGTGGCTCCGGGACTAGAATGGCTTTCAGGTCGACTTGCCGCTTCGAAACACGACCAGAGATCACGTGGGCTATTCCCTTCTCTTGCCCAATCGTTGTTCTCACGATGTAAATATTCGTGCTTTCTGCAGCCATTCTATACACTTCCTTTTTTGTGAAAGCCAGTTTTAGGTTATTATCGAAATGAGTTAGTTACAACTACCATGATGAGGCGAATGATGAAGCCTACCGCACCCACTGCAAATAATCCTAGCATACTAATTTTGAATTGTAACCAGATTTCTTGACGAGTCGGTCGTTGGGCTAGTCGGGCAATCCGTTTCGTGTTTTCCCAGAATGATGAGATTCGGCTTGACATTCGATTCACCTATTTTCAACTAGAGGTCTTGGGCAGTGTGACCTTTCCTCTCCTAATAAGTCTTTTCGCATTAACAAATAGGTTGTTTATTTTTCCGCTGAGTCTCGAAGAAGAGAACGGACTCGTTTTACTTCTATACCAAGTTTCTCAAGAATCTGTATAACTTGTTTGCGGTTCCTGCTTGTCATACCTTTCCAGTCCAACGCAGCACATGCGAGAGGTCCACTCGTTTGTTCTAGGGCGTGTTGCACGAGGTGTTCAGAAATCTGGTCAAGATGGTACTTAGGCATAACATGTCCCACAGCATATTGGGTTTCTGAACAGAGTTGAGTAAAAGCAGGACAGTAGTGAGGACCACCGAAGCCAAGAATTGCGGGATAGGATTCTTGGAAGCGCTGAGCAATAGTGACAATGGTCCGTGCGACTACTTCAGCAGCGGTTATGTTTTGCCATTCGGTTTCGGTGCTACCAATTTCGACATATAAAACAGGAGTAGCTTGAATAAAGGGACCATGATGGGTAGCTTCAAGACCGCAAGCCCAGTCCATCAAACCAAGGCGTTGGCGTTCTGCAAGAAGTTTCTGGAGCGCAATTTTCAAGGCTGATGGTGAAGCTTTGCAAAGAGTTGGAGGTTTGCCTCCCAATTCGGCCGTGGCCCAATTGCCTGGAATGTGCGTGAGGAGAGCTGGTTTGAATGCAGCGGAT
>JBHLSA010000279.1:0-2978 GCA_048882025.1 Candidatus Thorarchaeota archaeon
CTGTAGTCACCAAGGCGGGCCGACGAGTCGCATTCAGTTCCACGAAAGGCGTGGACATCGACCCTGATCTATTATCTGCAATTTCAGCAGTTCTGTTACAAACAGGTATTGAAGCGGTGTCAAAATTAGAATTTGAACCATTGTTTGAATTAATTGTACGTGGCGAAAAAGGCATCATAGTGGTTACTGATGCTGGACCGCTCGTTCTAATTGGTGCAGGCGTGAAAATCGAATCACTTGGACATGTTGTTTCTGTGTTTCGACACTTTGGGCGGGAAATTGCAGGGTTATTTGCCAAATAGTGAGCCTTTTTCACCTTTGGCACCTTAGATTAGTAGATGACAATTTTCCAATTTCTCACGACATGTGAAAAACTAAAGCGTATACTCAGAACTGGTTGGCTTCTACGAGGTATTCCACCTTCTTCCGCAGAGAATGTCTCAAGCCATTCACATTCCACTGCAATTCTAGCATTCCTATTAGCACTCCAAATTGAGGAACGAGTCGATATCAATCGGCTGCTTTTAATGGCACTGATTCATGATTTGCCTGAAGCAGAAATTGGTGATATTCCAATTAGTGCACAACAGGTAGATCCTGCTTTTCGTAATGCTAAAACACGCGCTGAAAACCAAGCAATGCTAACGATTCTTGATTCACTTCCTGAAGGGCTAAGGTCTCAGATTATGAATGCTTGGACCGATTACTCCAAAGGAAAAACGCTCGAAGCCCGGTTAGTGGAAGCCGCAGACCACCTATCGACGGCTATTCACGCAGCCTATTTAGTGAAGAGCGGATATCCTTCCAATAAATTCTCAACTTTTATTGATCACGCAGAATCCACCATCAGAGAGTTAGGTATCCCAAACACAGAACAATTGATCACTGAAATTCGCCAGCACCTCGAATCGTAGTTACAAGCCAAAACGTGTGTTTAAGTAGGATTGCGATGTGTAAGAAATGTTTAAGAAACGCATCCACTGAGAACCCGCAGGAGGTAAAGAAAATATCCTTCAAAGACAAGGCCCCTAGAAGAACTCAGCCCAACATTCTCTATCGAACACATTACTCCAATGAATTAAATCCCGAAATTGCAGGTAAACAAGTTACTATCGCGGGATGGGTACAACGCATACGTCGGTTGAGCAAAATTAGCTTTTTAATTGTTCGCGATCGAGAGGGATGGACGCAATGCACTCTACCACATTCAAAAATTAACCCCGATCTTCTAGATCAACTTGACCAACTAGATAACGAGTATGCTATTGTTGTACAAGGTCTTGTCAAAAAAGAAAAGCAAGCTCAGCAAGGAGTAGAGCTAATTCCAGAGCAGATTCATATCATAAATACTGCTCCCACTAGCTTACCATTGGATACTTCTGGAAAGGTTGAAGCAGATATCGCTACCCGGTTTGATAATCGCGTAATGGATCTTCGCCGCACAGAAACTCAACAACTCTTTAAAATTCAACATTTCACTATCTCAAAAATGCGCCACTTCCTCGAAGCCCGTGATTTTCGCGAGATTCATACGCCAAAGATTGTTGCTACCGCAACAGAAGGCGGTGCTGATCTCTTCGAGGTAAAGTATTTTGAAAAAAAGGCATTTCTCGCTCAAAGTCCACAATTCTATAAACAACTCTGTTTAGTGGGCGGGTTTGATCGGGTGTTCGAAGTGGCCCCAGTTTATCGAGCAGAGAAACACAATACGCCACGCCATCTTAACGAATATACTAGTTTTGATTTTGAAATGGCTTGGATTAAAGATGAAGAAGATGTGATGAAGCTTGAAGAGCAAATGCTTCACGAGGTTCTAACAACGGTTAGTGAGATGTGTAAAAACGAAATTAAACAACTAAAATCCCAGGTTGAACCTCCACGACTCCCCATAAAAAGAATAGAATATCGTGAAGCAATAGAAATCCTTCGAACACGAGGAATAGACCTTCCTCCTGACGCAGATATTCCCAGTGAAGGAGAAGAAAAACTCCATGAATATGTGAAAGAAGAAACAGGTGAAGAATTCTATTTTCTTACCCGGTACCCCGCCGCGATTCGACCCTTCTATACTATGCCATTAGAAACTGACCCAACACTTACTCGGGGATTTGACCTAGTATATCGGGGTATGGAAATAACGACAGGTAGCCAGCGAATTCATCAACACGATCTACTTATCAAAGAGTTAAAAGCCGCAGGATTGAGCCCAAAGACCTTTGCGTTCTATGTAGAACCTTTCAAATACGGAGCTCCCCCCCATGGTGGCTTAGCCATTGGTGTTGAAAGACTCACAATGCAAATGCTTGGTTATTCAAATATACGTGAAGCCTGTCTTTTTCCCCGAGACCGTACAAGGCTAGTCCCGTAACCCATCCAATCATTTTTTTAAGGTAGCTCAGGAAAAGAGTTCTGGATATATGGATTAGGTGTTTTCATGTCGAAACCAAGCGATCAACTGAGCGCTTATGTCCAACGAAAGGGAGAGAAGCTCGAAGAACTAGCGGATCATCACGCATTGATTGGTGAAACCGCTCAAGCCAAAGAACTCTACTCCCAAGCACGCGACATGTACGAACGGATTGCGAATCAAGAGCTTATTTCACGAGTGAACGATAAACTGAGTAAATTGACATAAGTGACATATATCTAGAAGATTGTAACAAAACATGTCTCAGGTATACTTTGAAGTCGTACTGCCATATAATCGCAATTGTCTTTTAAAAACAACTGTTCATCTTTAGTTAAATTCTGACGAATAGGTGAAGGAGGAGCAATGTTACTATTCGTCACAATGTAATTGTATGGGATATGCAGATTCGTCGTCGTTATCTCACTTTTAGTATCAAAGATAACGAGAGGGCTTTTCACACTTGCATATCGGGCGGAGAGCCATTGAAAGAGCTTCGGATTCAAATCGGGAGGATTTACCAAAAAGAGTGGAGGTAAAGTTTCGTGCCCATGAGTGAGTAATTTTAATA
>JBHLSA010000280.1:0-2964 GCA_048882025.1 Candidatus Thorarchaeota archaeon
CGGCTAATGCCATGAATAACACAAATAAAGGGAGAGTTGGAACTGCCACTCCTAAAAAGGCACCAATGCTTCCTCCATACCAAATGACCATCACTTGTTTCCCCCATTTGGGTAACATATCCAAGATGATAAACAGGATAGCAAACATTGCAAAATATAATGATGCAAAGGTCATCACTGAATAGAGCCACAGATTTTGGACGTTTTGAAAGAAAAAGAGAACGATGATATTCCCAACAAGAAGTGTTGCCATAAAAACTAGCGGCGAAAGGAGCATAGAAACAAATAGGCGATCTGGTCGTAGCGTAGTTACTCGAAAGAAAAGGTTGAGCAGTAGCACAATGGCTAGGCCTACACCTGCATACAATAACATCATGAGGATATTGTGTGGAAAAGGATAGATGGCCGATAGGGAATAGTATTCGAGGTTAGTTGTTGTTACAAGAATCGAAGCAAGGAAACCACCATACAATACGGCAATTGTGATTTGAAATGCAATTGAACTAAACCGTGCTATAAACGAAGATTCATCCATTTTTTATTCACCATCTTATGAAAAAAGAGGGGGATGGTAGGGTTGTTACCCTACCCTTGGTTTTGGTTATTTTCCTCTGATGCGGAAGAAGTAGACGCCAGCAATGATGATGATTGCCACCACTGCGATGCCAATTCCAACATAGAGGATTAGATTACCACCTGTTCCGCATGGGATTCGATCAGGATGTGTAACCCCGAAGTGCCAGTTTTCGTTGCGATCAAGTACTACATACTGACCTGGAATCCGAGTGTTCCACTTGTAAGGACCAGAGCCAGTCATGTCTTCGACAGTGCTGGGTACCCACGAAGTGAAGTTGAAGTGGGGCTCCCAGATGTGCTTAGGCAGGATGTAATTATTGGTCGCACGGGAGAACTCGAAATAGCCCTTTACATCGGTGTAAATCTCAACTGTATAGTCGTCCGGTGTGTCGATAAGATAAATGTTCTCAACGTATTCGCCTTCCTCGTACG
Organism: Candidatus Thorarchaeota archaeon; assembly: GCA_048882025.1. Taxonomy (GTDB): domain Archaea; phylum Asgardarchaeota; class Hermodarchaeia; order Hermodarchaeales; family Hermodarchaeaceae; genus Hermodarchaeum. The sequence goes on from JBHLSA010000280.1 coordinate 1,009, forward strand.
GGCTATATTGCCAAATTGTATCAAAGCTGTACGCTACGTCTTCTGAGGTGAGTGGGGTACCATCGTGCCAAGTGATGTTCTCATAGAGGTAAAAGGTGAACTTTTGTCCGTCCAGGATATCACCAGACGCGGTGGTTTCTTCAATAGTCCAATTCCAAGCAATCATCGGTGATTTGTCCCAGGTTTCTGGGTCAATCTCCCAAAGGCTATCATAGAGCATGTCACAGACTTGATCAGTATATCCTGAATCGCTCACAAGTATGTTAGTGGTATCCATTCCTTCTGAGAGCACGCTGCGATATTCAGTTGGGTAGCAGCCAAATGGACCACCTGCGGCTTCATTCAGGCGTATGCTCACATGAGTCCAAGGGTTGTTACCCATTCGGTTAAGGCCACGCACATTGACATAACCCGTCCATCGATCGGTACGATAGCCATTGATGTAAACATCGTTGTAGCATGTAACCATAGGCATATCACGCATCAGAATCTCTGAACAATTCCAGGCTAACTCTCGTGCCTCCAAATATGTGGGGGCATTCATCATTGCTTCGACATTGGAATCATATTCCGAGTTGTTATATCGGTAGAACAAAAGGTTCGTTCCAGATTCACTCTGGAAATAGTCATAGAGTAGATCTGGTTCTCCTGGTGGTTCAATGTTCCAACTGAAGCAACCAAGGTTGAATTCACCACTTTCTAGAGCATCGATTAAGGCATCAAAGTTCACTTCAATCATTGAACCTCGTAGACCGCTTAGAGCCATGCCTGCAACCATGTGTAGTACTGCTTGAATTGCTGGGTCATAGCCGGCAGATGCCATTAACTCAATATGACAGCCAGGATTTGCTGGATTGTAAGTTGCGCCACCGTCATCGATGTCAACACCTGCATCCCAAACGCTGTTGTTGTTGGTGTCGAATTCACGCCAGCCATCTCCATCCAAATCGCGGAATAAGGCTGCATCAAGTGATGCATTAGCGCTGGCAATATCTTGGTTATAGAAGTGGGACGTGATTTGGTCCTCATAGGTCCACCGAGTTATTGGAATTGGAATAGCTCCATCCATAGGTTGAGCATATCCGCCGGTGGATGATTCACAAACAGCAAATTTGTCTAACGCATAAGCCATCGCAACACGATAGCCGGTCACGTTCGTGGGGAATCTTTGACAATTTAGAGTAAATTGCCGGTAGATGATTCCAAGTTCTGAAGTGACTGAGATACCAGGTGTGGCTTCAAGTTCTGGAACCGTGGTTGCGTAAACACGTTCATCGAAGGCATCGACAATGCCACTTTGTAAAGCGAGGATAGCTTGGGCGTAATCCTCTGATGGATAAACAACCCAAGTCCATCGGTCAATATAGCCACCATGCGGGTCAAATCCTGTAGGGTATGTCCAGGTAGCCCGGGCGGTCATAGTGGGTGATAAGTACGCTAACGAGAGAAAAAGGCCTACTAGGGCTAGAGACGTGATTATAGTCGCTTTTTTCATTTTTCCCATATTATTTTTCCTTCCATTCTGTTGAGCTAGGTAAGTTGAACCTAGCAATAACGAATCGCATAACCATTGAAAATACTCGCACAAAATGTAATGTCTTTCTCAATGGTTACGAATTCCATCGCAAAATATGAGAATTATTATTTAAATATACATCGAAACCGGCTGGCTCAAAAAATACCTGTTGCACGACTGAAAAATGCAAAAAAGAGACTGTGGATGTATCATTTATGAACTGATGTCTTATGCTTCGTTTTCTTTGGGGTCAATCTCATTGAGTTCTTCACTGAGGGCAGGTGGAGTTGGTCGTTGACGTTTAAGTGATCGTGTAGAAAGTTCCAGGCTCACAATCATGACAAGAAGAATGCCAAATGTAAGAACTCCGATGAATGCGAGCATGCCACCGAATAATGCCAGCATTGCATTGGTTGCCCAGAAAATATACATCAGGGCTA
>JBHLSA010000281.1:0-385 GCA_048882025.1 Candidatus Thorarchaeota archaeon
CTAAAGAACATTTAGATGTGTATAATTATTATTTGCCTGAGGTTTATGGTTTCAATATTGTCTATCAGGGATTAGTTATACCAAGTGTTGTGGATTTCACTAGTTATTTTTCGGCTATGAAAGAGGCTAATGTCGAAATTTTGGTTACATTGTTAGCTACCCAAAATAGCATATCGTTTACCAAACAGTGGCATGACCTTGAACTTCCCTTTGTGGTTTGTGGAATTAATTTACTAGCACAAGATAGTCAGTATTGGGAGTCGACAGAGGGAAAATGTGTAACTGGGTCAACCTTTACTAGTCCCTTCAGCGCTGGGTATCCTATTACAGATAAAACGATTCCAGTTAGAGAAGCTTTTGTTGAAAGATGGGGGCATACTCCAAT
>JBHLSA010000281.1:395-2958 GCA_048882025.1 Candidatus Thorarchaeota archaeon
GGTTTATTCGTGCCGATGCTATTGAAAGAGCTGGAACTATTGAGACTGAAGCTGTAATCAAAGCTTTGGAGGAGACTGATCTATACGGAACTGATGGACGAGTAGTGTATACATCGTCGCATAATCTGATGATTGGTGAAGGATATCGTGTACAACTTGTATTTCAATGGCAAGAAGATGGAGCAAGAGTACCAGTATACCCTAGATACATAATGGAAGAAACTGGGACAACTTACACTTTTCCTGATTGGCCTGGACCATGGAGTTAGTGGCAACCGACGCAGACGCACTGACTAAGTAATGCCCAGATAGGTCTCTTTTATTCTGGGGTTTCCTTTCAGGTATGCTCTGCTGCCTTCGATGCAAACGCTTCCTTCTTCAAAGACGTAGCCTCTATCACACAAGCTTAAGGCAAGCGCAACATCTTGCTCCACTATAAGAACCGTGATTCCTCTTCTGCTGATTTCATTGATGGCATTCACTAGCTTTTCTCTTATTATGGGCGCTAAACCCATGGATGGTTCATCAAGCATCAGCAACTTCGGACTCGACATCAACGCCCTTGCCAAGGTGAGCATTTGCTGTTCACCACCGCTCAACGTCCTAGCCATCTGCTGCTTTCTTTCTTCAAGCAACGGGAAAAGCTCAAACGTTGCTTTCAAGTCGCTCAGAATTTTCTCAGAGTCATTACGCAAATAAGCGCCTAGCTCCAAATTCTCCATAACCGTCATTTCAGGAAAAAGTTTTTGCCTTTCGGGACAATGGGCAATGCCTCTCTTAACGATTTCATGCGAAGGCAGTTTGTCTATTCTCTCTCCCAGAAACTTTATACTCCCTTCCGTAGGTTTCAACAGCCCAGATATGGTGCGTAGAAAAACCGTTTTTCCAGTTCCATTTGGTCCCATAATTGCAACGATTTCACCTTCGTCCACCCCCAAATTTACATCATGTAAAATTTGAGCCTTACCATAACTCACTGCCAAGTTCCTAACTTCAAGCAATCAAGTCACCTCCCTCTTTACCCAAGTAGGCTTCACAAACCTTTGAATTCTTAGCAATCTCACAAGTGGGCCCTTCAGCAATATTCTCGCCAAAATGCATCACTACCAGCTTCTTAACGAGCTTCACAAGCGCCCGCATCTTATGTTCAATAATAACTATTGTAAGCCCCTCATCATGCAATCTCTTGATCAAAGAACTCATAACCTTCATTTCAATCACCCCTAATCCACCAAACGGCTCATCTAAAAGCAACAAGCCAGGCTCAAGAACCAGAGCTCGAGCAATATCCAAACGTTTAGACTGCCCATGAGACAATTGGCTGGCCAACTTGAACATATTTGATTCTGGTGGCACCAAGTTAACACGGCGCAACGCTTCAAGCGGCTTCGAGAGAAAATCACCATCTCCATTTCTCCTGCTCATTGCTCGCTCAGAGAAACTGGCAATGGCAACGTTTTCAATTACAAGCATCCGTTTGAACGATTGCGTATTCTGGAAGGTTCTTGCCAACCCCCTATTGGCAATCTTATGAGGCTTGAGTCTCGTGATATTGTTTCCATCAAACACAACAGTTCCAGAATCCGATTTTATTAAACCTGTTACTAGATTGAAAAGCGTTGTTTTTCCAGCACCGTTTGGTCCGATAAGCCCTATAATTTCACCTTTGCCTATTTGGAGGTTGAAGTTATTTACCGCCACTATTCCACCGAAGCGTTTACTAAGATCTTTGACTTCAAGAATTGGATCCATGGTGATTACTCCTTAGCTTCTTCACCTCACCCCATACTCCAAGTTGAAAGTTTAAATACCTGCCGAGTCTCCTAAATAATCCCTCGGGAAGATAGCGGAATATGAGCACCATCACAATACCGTAAATCAACACTCGGAATTCAGCTACCCCTCGCAAAGCTTCATTTAGAATCGACATTATGAACGCCCCCCCGACTGAGCCAAAAATTGTTCCCATCCCTCCCAAAGCAGCATACAGTATTGCGTTGAAAGAATACACGGGATTAAAGATGTAAGGACCAATAGAAAGCAAGAAATGAGCTTGAAAAGCCCCAGCTAACCCGGCAAAGAGCCCACTTATTCCAAAGGACAAGAATTTGTATTTGGCTGTGTAAATACCTGTCGTCTCGGCTATGTCTGGGTCGTCGCGGATTGACCTAAATATGAGCCCTAACCTTGAACTAGCAATCTTCATAAGCACGAATATTGAACCAAGCATCAAGAATAGTGAAGCCAAATATGTTATTGCAATGTCATTGGAGATGGGATCAAGACCAAAGATTCCGACATCTCCTCCTGACATCCATGGAAACGCGTAGATCAAGGCCGTAACCGTAGTTGGAAACAGAAGTGACATTATTGTAAAATACGGTCCCTTCAACCTCAGGCTAGGCAAGCCGAAAACCACTCCAACCATCATCCCGCATGCGCCACCCAGAGGAATTGTCATCAAAGGCGGTAAACCAAGCATAACATTTAGAAAGGCGGAAATATATCCGGCGCCCCCAAAAAAGAAAGCTTGACCAAAGCTGAATATACCGGTTATCCCTGC
>JBHLSA010000282.1:0-2951 GCA_048882025.1 Candidatus Thorarchaeota archaeon
TGCTTTATTCACCTCAAACATGGTTTTACCTTCTTTTGGGTGTGATTTCCGTTAGCCTTCTAAATTCAGCGGTATTTCTCATCAACCAAGTCACTGATGTAGATACTGATCAACTTCATTCTGAGAAAGCTCGGCTCCCTATAAGTGCTGGAAACATCTCAAAATATAATGCAATATTTCTGGTTTTTCTTTTCATTTCTGTTGGATTTGTCTTTTCACTATTTCTTGGGCTAACATTCATCCTTTTGATGTTTGGCATCTTCGGTTTTGGGATTCTGTACTCCATTCGACCATTCCGGATAAAGAGTCGCCCTATTCTAGATTTGTTTATTATTGGTCTAGCCTTTGGATTGTGGGCTGTTCTCACAGCTTTCACAATTCTTGTAGCTAACCCTACAATATCAGTGAACCCTGAACTCCCTTTACCCCTTTTAATTGGACCTTTACTATTCTATGCAGGAACTCATTGTATTCATACAATATCCGATTACCAAGCAGATAAACAAGCAGGAATCAATACCACAGCAGTGCATCTTGGACCGAAGAAAACTGCACAATTAGGCATTCTTCTAATTGCGATAGGGTTTTTATCATTATATTCTGGTGTAGGTTTTTACACGCATCTATTTTGGTATGGACTTCTCAAATACAAAAGTATCTTTCTACTCATATTCTGTGGATTACTCTTTTTCGCCTTATTTCAACAATTCTGGACATGGCAACAGGCAAAGAAGCCAGACAATTCAATCGTCATTCAATTGCAGAAGAGTGGACGTTCTGTGACTTATTTACTCTTCTTCATCCTCGTTGTATATTTATTATTGAATGTATTTCTCTTCTATCCAATCTATTATCCAAATTACACCTTTCCTTGGGGCTAGACAGTTACCTAGCCATACAAGGAAAATCGAAAGATACTTGGTCTATAAATCATAATAAAGAAGTGCTGAACTTCCTAAGAGGTTGGAATTCATATTGGAAGCTATTAGTTCAGGGATAGGGGAAATTGACCGATTACTCGGCGGATATCTTGTTCGTGGCAAAGTCTATCTACTTGAGGCCGATAATGGAACATTGCCACAAGGTATTCTTCTTCCATTTGTAAAAAATGGCCTCACCACTAATGAGCTGGTAATTTTTGCCTGCAATGAACGCCCTGCAGAGGAAGTGCTTGACCAACTACGTGAATACAATATCGAAGTGGATACAGCGATTTCAAAAAAACAATTGTTAATTCTAGATTTGTGGTCCGAAGGCCAAATTGATGCCCCTGGAATTGTGTGTGCTGGGAATCCAGCAGATCCACATAAGATCATGTATTCGTACCAGCAGGTCTTTCATTTCGCTGCAAATCGAGATCCAAAGATCCCCTTCCGAATTGTCACAGATTCGTTATCAGGTTCAGTAATGACATTTGGTTTTGAGCGAGCATATCGACTCGCATCACGAGCCGTTCGTTTGATGCGACTTGGGCAAGGCGTTGGATTATCAGTGGTGGTTCCCCGAATGCATGAAACAATTGTAACAGAAAGTTTTGAGCGGTTGTATGATGGAGTAATTCGGTTAGTGCTTAAAGAAGAGTATGATCACTTACAGCGCTATATTCGGGTTCTAAAGTCACCATTGCTTGGTTTCCAAGGGCAACGTGTACCTTATGAGATGACATCGAAGGGAATTGAAATGAGTATAGATCTCATCCAAGCACCCCCTGAAGTGAAGGTTGGCATGAACATGATTAAGCTTGGTGTACTAGAGTTATTCAATGAGCGCGTTGTCATTTTACCTTTTACCATAATTAATACGATTCTTCGAAGCCTTACAGCCTCATTTGAGCTTGAAATGCTTATACCCGTTCTTGTAGCTGCAGCTCAAGAAGGCTTAAACCATGTAGTGCCTCCCCTTCTCGAACGATTCAAGGGACAGGAACCTCAGGATCAAATTGGTGGGTTCATTAAAATGGCAGGATTGCTTGGACTGGGTCATATGCAAGTTTCATATGATGATGAGAATAAAGAATACAACATTATTCTTGACCAATCACCAATAGCCGCATCAATGAAGGATATTGGAATAGCGGTGGATTTCATTCATTCCGCTATGCTATCAAACCTTTTTGAAGCGGTTTTTGATAAACCATTTATTACTGAAGAAATTCTATGCGTAGCCAAAGGTGATCCGCATTGTGAGTTTCGAGTATATCCTGCTAAAAAACCTAGAAGATAACATAATCTTTTCAGTATTGTCAAACCTTTTTGCTTCAAAAAAGTTATTTGGAGATAATTGAGGATTGCGTGTGTCATCCCCTGGCTTGATTGCTTTTGATCTGGATGGAACCCTAGTTCGGATTGGAAGTGCCTGGAGTTGGATTCATAGACTCTTGGGAACACTGGATGCAGCTAAGCCCTATGCAGAGCAATACTATGCAGGGGAAATTAATTACGAGCGCTGGGCACAACTAGATGTAAAATTATGGCATGGTACTCCAATTAGCCGGATTAAAAAAGCCATCCAACAAGAATTGGCTTTTATACCCAATGCAGACAAGCTTCTCAGCCGGTTGAACAGTCATGGATTTAAAACAGCGATAATTAGCTCTGGGTTAGCGATATTTGCTGATAAAGCAAAAGAAGCTTTAGAAATTGACATCAGTAGAGCCAATCAACTTATTATCGATGATCAAGGACGAATATCTGGTGTTGATGTTCACGTAGCATTCGATAATAAGCACCAGATATTACATGAGCTTGCGGATTGTTTGGAAATTCCACTCGCTAAATGTGCTGCTATCGGTGATTCACGAAATGATATTCCAATGTTCAAAGTTGCTGGATTTTCTATTGCGTTCAACCCGACCCACGAAGAGGTAGCGCAGGCCGCAACCACAATCGTTCAGGGAGAAGACGCCCTTGAGCTGCTACCCCCCTTAGAGTGGTATTTTAATATTGAATAGC
>JBHLSA010000283.1:0-2941 GCA_048882025.1 Candidatus Thorarchaeota archaeon
GCAAATCGGGTTGGTGCTTAGTGTGTTCAGTTTCTGCCAATTGTTTGCAAGCCCAATAACAGGAAAACTGAGCGACCACTTTGGAAGAAAACCTTTTTTCATCCTAAGCCAAATAAGCACATTTTTTGGTTTCATGTTTCTTGGGTTTGCAACAACTGTATTTATGCTAGTAGCAGCACGGGTAATCGATGGTCTACTGGGGAGTAATATGACCGTCAGCCAAGCATACATCAGTGACATTACAAAACCTAAACATAGAACCAGAGTGTATGGGTATTCCAGCGGTGTATTTGGAGCAGGATTAATATTTGGTCCATTCATTGGGGGAATACTTTCCCGAATTGACAATTCCGCTCCAATGTTTTTTGCAGCAACAGTAACCCTAATTTCGATCGCGCTAGTCATTTTGTTTGTTCCGGAAACAATCCCCAAAAAAACTGCCAATTTTTCTCTCAGTATTAATGACATAATTCCCTTGGATGAAATTAAACACTTTATAAAAACCTCCAAAATCAAAAACAGCTTGGAGATGTTTTTCATCTATAACATGGCATTTTTTCTGTTCATTTCTAGTCTAAGTCTATTTGTGATGACACAATTTCATGTTGATCCCGATCTCGCTAGTTTTTACATTGGTTGGATAGGCATAATAAGGGTAATTGTACAAACGGTTCTAATTGCTTACATCTTACGGTCTTTGGGAGAACAACGTATGCTATTGACAGGAATATTTTCCATGATTGTTTCAATGGTGTTACTCGCGTTTTCAGTAGAATATATGTTTGTATTTGTTCCATTGATTTTTCTTGCCTATGGCACTGGAGTGAGCAGACCTATCTTAACTAGCCAATTAACGAACAATGTAACACAAAAGGAGACTGGAACGATACTAGGTGTTAACAATTCATTAACTAGCATAGCTCAAATCACTGCGCCAATACTGGGTGGATTCATAATCGAGTATTTACCCTCGCAGATATTACCACTACTTTCCGCAACAATCTTTGCATCACTCCTGGTCTTTTTGAAAAACAGAGCTCAGATTTAACTCACGAAACCATTCTTGAATATACTAAGGCTTGATTAGTTTTCTCTTTTCATAATTCTAGTTTCCAAATCAAGTATTTTTTGAAGCCATTTTTCTTATTTCTTCCCAGAATTAACCATTCAAAGGGCTTAAAGTTTCATTGCGCAATGAATAAGCACACTTGAAAGAGTTCAAGGTAAGAAGAAGACTTGGCACACTAATTCTGTCTACATGTGGATTTGGATTTTACTATCTGTCATGTTTGTTGTTCTGGTTGGTTGGTGAAACTGCAACCGTAGTTGAGCGTTGGATTTCTGTATCTCAAATATAAGATGCCGCCATTGGTTTGGGATAAATTCTGGTCTTTGTTGGCACAGCTTCTGCTGGATTAATTTCAGGTTTCATATCAGATCGTTTTGGAAGGAAAAAACAATCATATTTGGTTTTATTACCTAGGGATTAGCTATGCGATCTTTGGCATTAACAATGAAGAAATTAGCTACTTGATATCACAATTATTCTTTGGCGCTTCTTAAGGAATTGATTTTAGAATTTTTTTCATTACAGTTAATGGAGATTTAGCTTCCACTGGTTCGAAGGAAAAATATTATGTGGCGGGAAGTTTGCACTTCATTCTGTACATGATGCTTCAGTTGTTTCCAACAAGTTTCTGCTCCCTTGGTTATGTCAATACTGAGCCTCGTGGTCTCTACGGCGGTAATTCCAATTATATATAAACCTGAGACCTTACCCCAAAGAAAAAGTTAGACGTAGAATATTCAAAGAACAAATGTAAAAGGTGCAAAAAATCATTGAAGAGGAAGAGACTGGATAGGGGGATGCGGCAGATTTGAGAGCTATTAGTTGTCCCAAATGAATAAAAATATTTCAAAAAACCTTGCCTTACATGCTCTTGGAATTCAAGATTAGCAAAAAAATTTGAATGACTTTGAAATGTTGTTTTGAAAGAAACCTTGATTAATAATCCTTGTTTTTGTGTTTCTTATAAAGTTGTGATGTTTGGTTGCGTTGTGCGGTTTGATGTCGATAGATGCAATAGAGAAGGAGTTTATATGAATATAATTGAAAGAAGGGAGCAAAGACCTTCAATCCAACAGAATTTTAAAATTTTCGTTCTTCTTTCTTGGGTTCATGTATCAGCAAAACAATGAGCAGCATCATTGGAATTGCTGTTGCAATTGTCATGTATATTGGTAACTGAGGAAATAGATTGTAGAATAAGTTACCTAGTAGCATTCCTATCCCAGTTAGAATATAGCCTACAAAGTTTAGACCACCATTGATCTTTCCTCTATTTTTCGGTTCAACCAAGCATGCGGAAAGCGCCATTCCTGCTGACATCATCAGCATTTGAACTAAGCCGAACAGAGCCATGGAAACAGTCACGCTCACTATGTTGCCATTGATGAATAGTAGCATCGAGGCTATGAGTAGACAGGGTGCCATTAACAGTGGAATTTTCATGCCTACTCTGTCAATCATTTTTCCTAGTGGATATGATGCTATAATCATTGTTAATAGCATTGGTACATAGGTGAGAAACCATTCATTTTGCGGTATGTTTAGAACGTCTCTGGCGTAGATGGCGTTAATGACGTTTATCAATGCCAAGGCAAACATGGTCATGACCTGTACTATGAAAAGGTAGAAGACGGTACGAGGCACAACCTTCCAAACATGAAGACTTTCCTTAATGGCTTGTGGATAATGCGATATGAAATATCTGAAACGCATTGTTCCTATATTTGTCATTGTTTCTTTTAATCTCAGCCTCCATATGGCTGCTGCGATGAATAGAACCATCACAGTTAGGTACACAGCTTGCATGCCTGCGACTAAGCCGAATGTAACGACTAGAACACCTCCGATGATTGTTCCAGGGGTATTCATTGT
>JBHLSA010000284.1:0-2921 GCA_048882025.1 Candidatus Thorarchaeota archaeon
GTTCTACTTGGCATTATGATGATAATGGAAATGGAGAGTACTGGATTAATTTTGCTAACAGGATGTGCTCACTTCAAGCTCAGTCACATTCTAAAGGCTGTGAAAAAGGTGTTTATGGGCCGTCCAATCCATGCGGTCATTGGTGGGTTCCATTTGAAAACAGAAGAAGAAGGGGTAATCGCAGCTGAACTTTTTAAGAAAGAAGGCGTAAGGCTTGTATCTCCCTGCCATTGCACTAAAAAGCCAGCAAAGGAAGCATTACGAGAAATTCTTGGCGAAGCTGTTTATCGTGAGAATGGTTCTGGAACTACTTTTGCAATTCATTAAAAATAGTTGGAGTTGCAGTCCCCTTCCTACTAGAAGTCTCTAAAATTGATTCTGATATCAAAGAGTACTGGTTCCTTGGCAGTGAAGGTCGTGTTAAACTCACAAACTAACATGGTAAAAGCCGTACCAATAGTTAGGCTCATAACTTTTTGGTTGAGAAATGCTGACAAGATCCTTGGCAAAAACAAAGCTAACTAGTCGACCGAAACTTCGGAAACCGTTTTTTCTATTAAAGCCGTCAGAGTAAGAACCTTTGAGATTCTTGAATCCTTTTTGAGTTCTATTAATAAGTTATCGAACCGTGTTATGCCAAGGTCGCTAATGATGCTTGAGCATCTCATCTTCGCAACTGTTTTATTTCCCCAGAAAAGTTCCGAAACTAATACTCTTCTTCTCGTGGAAAGCATCCGATCATTTGCGGGAAGTTTGTCAAACAATCCCATATGGGTTATAACCCCTAAATCCTCCCAACAACTATCTAGCAAAATAATAAACAACTTAAAAGATCTCGATGCCAATCTTATTTCATTTGCTATTGACCAATCCAAGCTGCCATTCTTTTTCGCAGCCACGATTCAGGCTATTGCTTTCGCTGAGTCGATAGCAGAAAAAGATACGAGACTATTAGCTTGGTTAGATTCGAATACACTTGTCTTGAATGAGCCCAAAGAATTCCTCATACCCGAAACGAAAAGCCTTGGATTTCGGCCTGTTCACCACACCTTGATTGGATCACGATATGATGAACCACTCGATTCATTCTGGACTCACATGTATCGTTCTTGTAAAGTACCCCAAGACCGAGTCTTCCCCATGGTTACCCATGTTGATTCAATGAAAATCCGACCATACTTCAATGCAGGCATTCTCATAACGCGTCCAACCAACCGACTTTTCCAAATATGGCACGATACCTTTTTCGAACTTTACCAGAAACCCGACTGCAAAGAATTTTATCAAAAAGACAAACGATACGAAATCTTCGTACACCAAGCGGCGCTTTCTGGCGTAATCCTTTCGATGTTTCCCGTAAAAGAACTACAAGAACTTCCCCGAACGTACAATTACCCCCTCCACCTTTATTCAGAAGATATTTCAGGTTTCCGTCCATCCACCTTGGAGGAACTTGTTACCGTGCGTCATGAAGGATTTTATCAAGATTCAGATTGGTTTAACAAAATACCAGCAGGAGAATCTTTGAAGAATTGGATGGTAAAACAGGTATCCAAGTATTCATCAGGATAACAATCAGCAATTAGATTAAAAGAGACTTGTTTTAGCCATCCGTTTTCATTAATTGAATTTGAATGAATGAGCCAACTGGTTTGCAAGGGATTATTTTCTTGGTCATGATTTCCCTATAACTAAATTTACTTCATCGATGAGTTCTGGTGGTTCTTTTATTGTTAATAATGTGCTGAGAAGGGAATGAACGGCCTTAATTTGAGGGCGGGAAAGTCCTTGTTGAAAAAGTGTTTGTGCTTGTTGGAGAAGGGAATGAATCGCAGGATAGATTTGAGTGGTGAGATAATCAGGAAATATCTCCCTTTGGTTGATATTGACAAAATGAAGTTGAATACCATACTTGTAGCATGGCCCAAGTACTCGCTCACGAATTTCTTCTGATGCTACATCGGTTGGAAGAACAACAATGGGTGTGCCTTCGGGCATCGCAATTTTATTTTGAACACACCGACCAACTGCTTCATAGACATCCCCAGCACTTCGAACCCATTTAGTTTCAACGAGAAGAATTCGATCATCAGATTTAGCCAATAAATCTACAACACCACCAGATATGGTTGCTTTCTGTTCAACCTCAAAACCATTGGCTTCAAGATATCGACGATATACAGTAAGAAGAAGATATTCAGACATTCGAATCGCACCTAACAAATAATAATTGCAGGCAATTACCTATTTTTGATTGTCGGAAAATACGAATAATCCAAGAAAGCACTAAGCTTCTTCGTCAAAAACCTAGAACTGATGGGAAAAACGCGTAACCCCATTCAAAACTCAAGGGAAGCCTATAAAAGGTACAAAGCTTGACGGAGTTGAAAACAGTATAACCTAAACCATAGATTTCCATTGTCGGTGGAAAACTATGAGCTTAGGATTCACTTTCAGGTTCTTTGAAGGAGAGAGATGCAAGGATTTCGATTGTTCGTTTCTGCTTGAGAAATTCGATGATTTGGTCAACACGGGATGGACTCATCTTACTAAGTTTTTCCATTTCTTCAGGATTTAATCCAAAATCATCCCGCCGTTGAATTGCTGCGGGTAACTTTTCTTTTGCTATCGGTGAAGCCGCATCTAAATCGTGTTCTTTTATACTTTCAGACTCCAATTTATTAACTAAAGCATTGTATTCTTTGTTTATCTGTTGAAGTAATGCCAGCTTTGTATTCAAATCTCGGACCAGATTATAGGCACTCAAGGAAACTGCGCATCCCATTAAATTATCAACAACATGTTGAATGGCTTCTTCGGACATAATATCACTGTATATAGATAAGACAGGGCACCTGATAAGAATTTACAATATCGCCCTAAAGCCGTTAAAGTGCCAAGAAAGAATCCTAGGAGGTCAA
>JBHLSA010000285.1:0-2893 GCA_048882025.1 Candidatus Thorarchaeota archaeon
AGCAGAAAGACTCTTGCTGCTTTCCTTTTTTTCATAGATTCAAACACGCATATTACCCATTCAAAACTTGGTTTTTTGTGCTGTAAAAGCGTTTTTATCAAGGTTTCTTGACCAAAAAAGCCCGAAGTGAGGTTTTTTAGTCAAGGTTTCTTGACCAAACAGCCTTATGCGTTAGTCAAGATTTCTTGACAAAACCTCTCGTTATTTTCTTTTAATAAGGTAGATTAGCAAGCCTAAGCCTGCACCGATTACTGCCACCGCGATAGCCACACCTAAAATTACTTCAAACTGTTCTGTTTTCTTGGGCTCATGGTTCGGCGTCGGGGTTGTTGTCTGCATTGGTGTCGGAGTTGGTATTGTGCTTGTAGGCGGCGGAGATGGTGTAGGAGATTCAGGAATCGCATTTGACTGAATGCTTATCGCTACATTGTGCGTGCTGTGAGAGTATATAAAGTGTAGAGCCCAAAAATCATAGACAGATGTGCTTGTGAAGTTCGTTTGTTCTCCGTCGATGAAAACTGTTAGTTGGCTGGGGTCTTGCAGGAGGGCTTGTGAAATGAAAACTTCTGTGTAGCCCGTGGTGCCAGACGAACCGCTTACGGTGAAACTTAACTCGCTTCCTGTAGAATTGTAAGCTAGAGAAGATACCGTTGAATTTGACGCTACCGCGAAAATATTTTTCCCTTCAGAGAGTTTAGCTGAAAAACTGACATCCCAAGATGCATAAATGCAGAATATATGGTTGAAGGGATCTGGTGGGTAAGGTAAAGATGCTGGAAAAGTCATGCTGCTAATAGAGCCGCCAATACTCTTATTCGTGTCTTGCGCATCGGTTTTAATCACTTGCGGATCAGTGTTAATCCACATTTGCCCTGTGGAATTGTTTACTTCCATAAGCCAATATGCTCCAGGAGCTAAATGGACAACTGAAGGAAACTTCAGCGTTAACCAAATTGAAACGGTGTTAGGAGTGTTAATCGTTATTGTACCCTGAACCGTCTGGGACACTAGGCTTCCCACAGTTCCTTTGTCGTCCCTGTAAATGGCGAAAGAGTGACGATAATTCGGATTTGGATTAGCACTATCAAGCCAGTAGCCCATCAAACAAGACATTGATGTAACGTTTGCCTCAACGTTCAACATAAATCGTGAGCCGTAAATGGCGTATTGAGTATCGACAGTCGTTCCACTATCAGTTTCGAGTGGATATCCGAGAATACCTGTCAATGATTGTGAACCAACCATCACTAGCGCGTGTCTTGATTGAGGTTCAGTTTGAGTTTCTTTGTCAGTTGAGTTAGTGACGGAAAGATATGCCATAAGATATATGCTGTAGACCCCATTTGCTGATGGCGTGAAAGTCCACGAAGTTGATGTTGCTCCCGGAAAAGCGGTGCCATTCAGAAACCATTGATATTCGGAAGGAATTACATCTCCCGTGACCGTTGAGGTGAATTCCACGGATTCGCCAAGGTCTATTGAAGCGTGAAGTGGGGTTATTGAGACTGAAAATGAACCCCCTCCTCTTACAAAATGCAAAGGGATAACTAACGCTAACAAAAGCAGCATCACTGAAGCTGCTGCTAACACTTTCACCCAGAGCACCCAAATAACAATAGGTTAAACTTGCCCTTATCTCTTGCGCGCGCTAAGACAATCGGGCGCTTTGGGCTTGGTCAAGAAAGTTTGAGTCAAGATATCTTTACGAGAATGCTTTTACTATCCAAGTATCCCGTATAAAGAATAGGGAACAAGATTTGGTTCTTGTGAAGCACGAGCTCTTTATTAATATTAATAATAAAGGAGTTATAATGCGCGAGCGCGTTATAACTATAGCTATCGTTCTTTTTGTTTTAATCTTAAGCATATCTCCAGCATTTTGTCAAACTCCTTATGAGATTTTTTCATTGGAGTTCAATATTCCTTCCGAAACGGGTGTGGATATCATTTTCATTCCGGCAAATTATACGCTATATGAGATGGAAAAATTTAACGAGACTGTTGAGGCATACTATCAGACTCTTCTTTCTATTGAGCCGTTCTCAGAATTCAGAGATCGGATAAATGTGTGGAGAATCGATACGACAGAAGACTTCGAATTACAGAGGACTTCGGGAATGGATAGGCTACTAACTGTAAATGTAAGCAAAGTCATACAATTCGTAGATAGTATAATGGATTTTAATATAGACAACGTACTTCCTGATGATCTGATAATAGTGCTTGCAAACGACCTTACATACGGGGGTTCCGGTGCTAGCCATGTTACGGTTGCTTATACCGGTCATTTTGGTAAAGAAGTTATGATGCACGAATTGGGACACAGTTACGGGCACCTTGGAGATGAATATGTCCTGTATTATCAGGACTTTCCCTCTGGACATTCCGTTCCCTACCCCAATATTGATTGGGATGGAAGCAAATGGCAAGATGTTCCTGGAACAGGCGCCTTCTTAGGAGCTTGGTATCAAAACCTCGTTCGTCCTACAAATGCAAGTTGCATAATGAGAACTGTTAGCTATTCAGGGTTTTGTCCAGTGTGTAGGCGCGCTTTGGTTTCGATTTTTGAGAATCAATCTGCCAATGGCACACTAATTGAACATGAATTGACTATTTCTCTGGATGGTTCTGGAAGTACTTATCCTTCTAAAACTCATACATACGAGGAAGGCACAAATGTTACAGTAACTGCCACTGCTTCTTCTGGTTGGATCTTTAATCATTGGTTGCTTGACTCTGAAAACGTTGGATCAACCAATCCCTACCTAGTCACAATTGATATAGACCATGAGTTGACGGCTGTTTTTACATCAACTGCCTCGCCTACACCAACTCCACTCACACCTACACCAACTCAACTCACACCTACACCAACTCAACTCACACCTACACC
>JBHLSA010000286.1:0-2876 GCA_048882025.1 Candidatus Thorarchaeota archaeon
TCGAGTCATGTGTCGTCAGCGCCGTTCATGAGGGGAAAGGTGACGAAGCGATTCAGGATCTTCGTGAAGCGATTGCTCGATTCTTCTAATGAACATCAAGGACTGAACGAACAGTGGCACAAGACGAAGAACAACTCGATAAAACACAGATCAGCATCTTTGCATTTTATTGTCTACTAACAATTATTAGTGGCATATTATCACTCATTGGTTTTGAACCAGCAGCGATCAGTTCATATCTCGCCTTGATCGCCGCTCTCATTGGAGGAGGATTGATCCTCTATGGTTCCGTGCAATCACTTCGTGAAGGCGATCTGACGGTTGATTTTCTCGCGAGTATCGCGATATTTGCCTCCATTGTGATTGGACAATACCTTGCTGCAGCCATTGTCGTCGTGATGTTAAATGGTGGCGAATTAGTGGAAGATTATGCTTCCCAGAAAGCATCCATCGCTGTCGAGCAACTTATCCAATCCACCCCAATGACTGCCCGCGTATATAGAGATGGAATGGAAGTAGAAATACCAGTGGAAGATGTCCACGTTGGTGACCATGTCCTTGTCAAACTTGGAGAAAAAATCCCCATCGATGGCATCGTTATTGACGGGTACGGATCGGTTAACCAAGCTGCGATTACCGGCGAGTCGAAGCTCATTGACAAAACAGTAGACAGCGAAGTCTACGGGAACACCATCCTTGAAGACGGCACACTTCAGATTCAAGTGACAAAAACCCAGCAAGATACAGCATTCTTCCAAATCATCCGCTACGTAGAAGAAGCACGAGCTAACAAAGCGCCCATAGAACGGGTTGCTGATCGATATGCGAAATGGTTTGCGCCAATCATCATAAGCATCGCAGTGATAACACTTCTCGTCACACACAATATCCTATCCACGGTCGCAGTACTAGTAGTTTCGTGTCCATGTGCATTAACCCTTGCCACTCCAATCGGTGTTGTGGCCAGTATGGGTAATGCAGCGAAGAATGGCATTCTCGTTCGAAGTGGTGTAAGCTTGGAAGAAGCAGGCAAAGTGGATCTGGTTGTTGTCGATAAAACTGGGACTTTAACCACAGGTAAGCCGCAAGTTGTCGAAGTCAAAGGATTCAATGGGCGATCGACTTTAAACATCATGAAAAGCGCTGCGAGTGTTGAGAAATATTCCCAGCACCCAATTGCTCAAGCCATCCTGGATAAAGCAAGAGAGCTAGGAGTCACGTATCAGGGCAACCAGAGTATAACCGCATTTGATGTTTCCCAGAGCGGGGGTGTCACGATGATTGATGAGGGAAATCAATTTGTCGTTGGGAACCGGCGATTACTGTCACAACAAGGTATCAACTTGCCTTCCGAGATCATTACATATGCAGTTGAACAAGAGACCCTGGGACGAACAGCAGTGTTTGTCGCTGAAAATGCAGAACCCATAGGATCGATCATTGTTTCCGATACTTTACGACATGATGTTGTGACGAGCGTCCAGGATTTGCGAAAGACAGGGGTGAAAAAAGTAATCATGCTAACAGGAGACAACAGTATTGTTGCGGAAATGGTGTCGAAACAAGCCTTGATCGAGGAAAGCCATGCAGAGGTCTTACCACATGAGAAAGCGCAATACGTAAAAAACTATCAGGATGAGGGGTATCGTGTGGCGATGATCGGTGATGGCATCAATGATGCACCAGCTTTAACTCAAGCAAATGTTGGTATCGCAATGGGTCTCACTGGAACCGATGTTGCAATTGAGACGGCAGGTATTGTTTTGACCACCGATGATCTGGGTAAAGTCGCTAAAATCATTTCATTAAGTCATAAAGCCTTAGCGATCATTAAACAAAATGCTTTTTTTTCATTGGCTGTGAATGTCCTAGGATTACTCTTATCCACACAAGGATTTGTAAGCCCTATTTATGCTTCTATCATCCATGAAAGTAGTGCCCTTATTGTTGTTTTCAATTCACTCCGACTAGCCACATACAAATTATCATGAAATGAAATTCGCCAATTATTGTTAGCTAATGGCTTTGGCACTCCACTACTTTATGGAACAGGTATGGGATTCGCACTCCACCACCGCTGGCGACATCTCCCGCAAACCCATTAATTTTTTGGCTTTACGAATTAAAGATATACCCAAGCATACAGATACTTTCACATATTTAAGAGCGCTAGCCCTATAGCTCGTTAGGACATCTGCATGACGTGCAGAAGGTCGCCGGTCCGAATCCGGTCCGGCCCACCATAGGCATTTATTATTCAATAAATCTTTAAAGCACAACTCGTATTCTGAGTAGCACACAATTTGAGTGTATAAAGGGGCAATTTTATGACTTCCGACATTGAGAGCATGCTTAAAGAATTGAATCGTGAAGAACTTCTAGAATTGGCGCATACTAAGAAAATAAAAATACCAAAAAACTGGTCAAATCAATTCATAACAGAACTCCTTTCTCTAAATGTCGAAGTTGGAGAAATTCAAAAAAGTAGGGCAAAATCAAAAAGATTCAAAGAAAAGCCCGAAATGGCACCAATAATAATCATAAAGGATCTTCAAAAGAAATTTGAAAACGTTACTGCAATCGATGGGTTAAACCTTGAAATAAGAAAAGGCGAACTTTTCAGTCTTTTAGGTCCAAATGGCGCAGGCAAAACAACAACACTCAATATACTTACAGGAATAGTTCAGCCTACAAAGGGAAGCGCTGTCATTGATGGTTTTGATGTCGCGAAAAACGGATCCGAGGTTAAAAAGATAATTGGCGTCTGTCCTCAGGAAGCTGCCGTGCATTCGTTTCTTAACGCTAGAGAGAATATTGAGCTTTTTGGTAAGTTGCATTCACTGCCTAGAAATCAAATTAAAGAACGGGCAGATAGA
>JBHLSA010000287.1:0-2870 GCA_048882025.1 Candidatus Thorarchaeota archaeon
CAATGCATGTATAGTCTGCTTCTCACGTTTAAGAAAGCCTGCAAATCGTCGAAGAGTTCCTTTGCGCTTTTTAGCAAGGGGTTTTGTGTAGACACGAACAACATTGTCGATTTCTGCTATCGGTTTCTGATTTAGAGTCAATGCTAGACCTCCTTGGTGTAAGATAGTCCAACCACCATTAATATAAAAACATTTCTAAAAGAATTAATGTTATATTAATCTAATCTTAACTGCCCCCACCGCATTAGAACCCGACGAATCACCACATCTGATTCATCAAAAAATCCATCCAATTAAATAAATTTGCAAAAGGATTCGCTAATCTCAAAATCCACTGGCAAATCAAGCTATACCAAGTCGATAAAAATTTGCATAATCGAATCCTCAAAACCGAGTTTAAACTACTACGTTAAAAATATTACTCCCTAGGACCTATTTCACGTCGTTGACAGACACCAATATCGAGTATGTTATGAAGGTTGAATCCTAAGCGGTTATAGATTCGAATTGCATTATGATTTTCTGTATCAACCATTAAGGTCACGTAGCGATAAGTTTTGAACAACTCATTGATTACAGCAACAAGAACACTAGTACCATAACCCTGTCCTCGATATCGCGGTGATGTGGCAAGATTGCCAATCACGGCAACACCTGGCCGCTTAGAATATACTCCAATAACACCACAAATAGATGCGATTTGGATTCCTTCACGAATTGCATAAAAAGGTCCGATATTGAGCTGAGTTGGATTCCAAGCCCCCGCGGTGGTTGTCTTATAGAAGTTATCGACTTCTTCAAGATTGTCAGATGTTAAGCGTTCAGCGGTATGTACTTTTGGCAATTGAAATTGGGATTTTTCAATACTCATAAGAGAAATTTTTCCCTCAGATAGAAAATGGTAGTGTTCTTCAACTATTGATTTGTGGTTTTGAGGAATGATGGCAAATATGGATGGATAGGACATTTGAGTTACAAGTTGCAGAACGGCCCTTTTAGAACCTCTTGTAAAAAAGGTAAATATTCCTTGGTCGCCTTTATAGACGATTAGACAGCCTTCAAGACCTAGTTGGGATCGGGCAATTAACCAATCGCAGGCATCCCAGGCAAGAGTTAAGTCATATAATGGAAGACCATTGAATGGTATATCCTTTCGAAGATAATCTTCAATTTCCTGTGTGGGTTTCAAGAGCTGATGAACCTTAAGCGACATAGTCTTTCTTATCCATAGAGTATCGAAGGAATTTTAGATACTTAGCTCTGCATTCTCTACGTAATAATTTGGAGTTAGCTAAGAGTAAACTCGCCTTCTTTTTCTAGAATGATGACTGATATGTTGGAGCTTTTTTCAATCTTATTCTTGAAAGAGGACACATCTTTGTCCCAGGTGTGCATAGGAATTACAACTTTAGGGTTGATCGCGAGGGCAGCATCAGCGCCATCATCAGTTTCCATGGTGTATGTTCCTCCTACAGGAAGCAAGGCAACATCGACAGGTCCTAGCTCCTTCATCTCTGAGATGAAATCCGTATCTCCAGCATGGTATATCTTCTTCCCTTCAACTGTTATTATGTAGCCAACGCCAAGCCCTTTGGGGTGAAATGGTTGCCCAGGAGATCTGAAGCGAGTTTCGTTATAAGCTTCTACTGCACTAATTGTAATATCACCTATCGTTGTTTTTTCACCAGGTTTTAGAGATCTAATGGTTCCCCCGATTTTCGAATGGCAATCGGCTGGGGCAATAATTACGGTATTATCATGGCGTACTCTGTTAATCTTTGCAGGATCACAATGGTCACTATGAGAGTGAGTAGCAAGGATAATATCGGCCATTTCTTTAGGATCTGCACCCTTTTCTAGATCAACATATATTACCTTCGAGTCTGTTTTGATTTGAAAGCCAGCATGGGCTAACAATTTGATAGTGACAGGCATTTGAACCACTCTGAATGTTGAAGAAGCTCATGAGCTATTAAAATATCATGCAAAAACAGAGAAAGAGAGGTAACTAGTTAGTAGAATGCCTTTTTATGTCTCAGTGTAATTCGTAGTGTCACAAGAAATCCTTTTAGGATGTTGTTTTCATGGCAGAAGCTCCCCAAAAAGTTACGGTACCTTTAGACCAATCATTTTATCTATTGCACCCTTACAATGCACAACTCATCTCTTCTAAGAGCCCTGATGGTCAAAATAACGTGCTAACTATCGCATGGATTATTCCCACAAGTGTTAATCCACCATTATTAACAATGAGTATCCGAAAGGAGCGTTTCTCCTATCCCATTATTCGAGAGACCGGTGAATTTGTTGTGAATATTCCCACTTTTGATATGGCCGAGAAAGTCATCAAAGCCGGTAGAATGAGTGGTAAAAGAATTGATAAATTTGGGGAACTTCCACTCACACCACGAAAGGCAAAAGTGGTCAAAGCCCCTTTGATAGAAGAATGTGTTGCGCACCTCGAATGTAAAGTGTGGAAAATCATCGAAGCGGGCGATCATGATCTTATAATTGGGGAAATCGTTGCAGCCTATGTGATTGATGGTTATTTCACCAAAACCTGGGATATTACCAAGTATCGTCCATGTCAGCATACTGGTAAAGAGTTCTTCACCACTTGCAGCCTTGAAGCCGTTGAAATCAAATTTTGACCTTAGAATGCATTTTGAGCTATAACTCCTCAATACCTAAACGCTAAAGGACCCAAACAGGCAGAGGATTGGTTAGACCCTCTCTGAAAAGTAGGAATCAAAGCCCACCAACCGTAGAACTTAAACTTTTGCCAATCTACTATTCTTGGTCCTCTTGATCGTAATTTTGAGCATCTGTTTTTTTTTTCTTCGCATCCTTTTTTTACTTTAGCTAGAGAC
>JBHLSA010000288.1:0-2865 GCA_048882025.1 Candidatus Thorarchaeota archaeon
GAGAAACGCGGAGACAAAATTGTAGCAGACATAGA
The DNA here is from genome assembly GCA_048882025.1 of Candidatus Thorarchaeota archaeon. Lineage (GTDB taxonomy): Archaea > Asgardarchaeota > Hermodarchaeia > Hermodarchaeales > Hermodarchaeaceae > Hermodarchaeum. The sequence continues at coordinate 36 of JBHLSA010000288.1, forward strand.
CAACATTCAACTTGTAAAGAAAACAGGCAAGAGTCTTCTCGAATCCCAACTAATTAGTGGAATAATCGTCGACAAAGAAGTTATCCATTCGGGAATGCCCAAGAAAAAGATGAACGCGAAAATCGCACTTTTGGATTTGGCGCTGGAGATTGAGAAAACCGAGATGAGCGCCGAAATACGCATCCGCGATCCAAACCAGATGAAAGCTTTCTTGGATCAAGAGGACAGCATGCTCAAAGACATGGTAAACAAGATTAAAGCCTCCGGAGCAGACATCGTCTTCTGTCAGAAAGGCGTAGACGACATGGTCCAACACTACTTGGCTAAAGAAGGAATAATGGCTGCTAGGCGAATCAAGGAGTCTGATATGGAGAAGCTCGCGAGAGCGACGGGTGGAAGAGTAACCTCAAACTTGGACGATTTGAAAGGGTCAGACTTGGGGTTTGCTGGTTTGGTTGAAGAGCGAAAAATTGGCGATGACAAGATGATCTTCGTTGAGAGATGCAAAGATCCCCATTCAGTGGCTGTACTGATACGTGCTGGGCTGGAAAGGATGGTGGATGAAGCTGAAAGAGCCATGACCGACGCGCTTTCCGTTGTTTCAGACGTCACGGAGAACAATAAGATAGTTGCTGGCGGCGGTGCGGTGGAAGTTGAAGTTGCCAGGGAACTGCGTAGATACGCCACCAAAGTCGGTGGTAGAGAGCAACTTGCCATTGAAGCATTCGCTGACGCAATGGAAATGATCCCCAGAGCACTCACAGAAAACGGTGGATTCGATCCAATAGACGTTCTAGTAGAACTCAGATCAGCGCACGATAAGGAAACCGGCAAATACAAAGGCATAAATGTATTCACAGGCAAAGTCGAAAATAGCATCGACGGCGGAGTCGTCGAACCAGTCGTAGTTAAGATACAGGCGATTAAATCAGCAGCCGAATCTGCATCGATGATTCTGCGCATAGACGACGTTATAATGTCCAAAGCTCCAAAAGGCGGTCCACCTGGCGGAATGCCTGGTGGTCCCGAAGGCGAAGAATAATCAACCCTAATTTCTGTATAAGCCTAATTTCTGTATAAGATAACCGCGCTTTCTATAAAGAGGTTGCCTTGTTAGAGCTAAAGGGAAAATGCGGCATCGTATGGCAACTCGGAGAAAACTGAATTCCGTAAAAAAATTGGGGCGCTTCTGGTAGTTGTTACTGTGTCCTAATACCCAGACGGCATAGCGCCCCGTTTCCTTGGGTGTTACGAGATCGGGCGGTATGACCGCAAAAGCAGAAATAGTCAAATAGCCTTTTCGTTCAAAAATCCAATCTGTAACATCCTTACCACTCGAAGTTCTTTTTGTTGAATGTTGAAGAAATCTAAATTCTTTCACTTAACTCCGGACAGAAGGGGACTTCCCAGCTCCGGCTTCCCGTCATAAAACCTTTGTTAATAGTGTTGGAAGGGCTGGTTTTCCCTAACGCCTTTTCTGCGTAAGGCTGCCTTAAAATGGAGTTACTGGGAAATTAGAGAGGTGCGTGGATTTATTCTTTGGTAATCCACGTTTTTACTGCTTCTTCGACGGCGTCACCAGTATGCTTTACCTGGAACACGGGCTTAGGAGAGTGTTCACTTCATACAATGATTACTTCGATGGCAGCGTGGATGAAGATGCATTGACTTATTTGGCGCTGGCCAACCGAGTGATTCATGATATCCGGCCCGACGCCGTCACCATAGCCGAAGATGTCAGCGGCATGCCCGGTTTGGCCGTTTCCCAGTCAGAGGGCGGATTCGGTTTTGACTATCGCTTTGCAATGGGGGTGCCTGATTACTGGATCCGCCTGATAAAAGATTTCAAAGATGAGAACTGGTCCATTGGGCATCTTTGGTTTGAACTTGCCAACCGCCGGACAGATGAGAAAGCCATTAGTTACACCGAATCTCACGACCAGGCGTTAGTGGGAGACCAGACACTTATTTTCCGACTGATCGGTGAAGACATGTACCATCACATGTGCATCGAAGATGACAATTCAAAGGTCGCACGTGGAATAGCGTTACACAAGATGATCCGTTTGATAACCTTGGCCACTGCCGGTCACGGTTATCTGAACTTTATGGGCAATGAATTTGGCCACCCAGATTGGATAGATTTTCCCCGCGAGGGAAACAACTGGTCATTCAAGTATGCCCGACGACAATGGCATCTTGCAGACGACATCCACCTAAAGTACCATTTGCTAGCCCAGTTCGACCACGACATGATTGCACTAGCCAAGACACACCACCTTCTTGAAGCATCCATCCCGCAACTACTGCATGAAGATTCCACGAATAAAGTAATCATCTTCAAAAGGGCTAATCTGATTTTTGCCTTCAATTTTAATCCCTATCAATCCTTTACTGATTATCGATTTGAAGCAGCCCCTGGAAAATACCGGATGATCCTAGACTGTGATGCACCAAAGTACGGGGGACACGGCCGGCTGTTACCCCAGCAGCCCCACTTCACTATTGAGTGCAATTCTGAAGCAAAAAGTCAACATATGCTCAGCCTGTATCTGCCCGCCCGCTCCGCTTTTGTCCTATGCCCGACCATAGAAGACCCAAAACCATTAACATTCCCCCAAAACGAAGAAAAGGAGAAAAGCAAAAATCCTTAGCAAACAATCACGTTATTCTTATCCCAAAAGCGACCGATTGTCTTCGGAATCAGTCTTCCCACTCAAACGTCCTATCCTGCTCGGGTAGTTCTGCCTTGGCTGATGGTTGCCTTGAGATTTTTCGGATTTCGCTCAGTCTTTTAAGTATTAGCTTCTTTTCAAAGCTGGCAACTAAC
>JBHLSA010000289.1:0-2864 GCA_048882025.1 Candidatus Thorarchaeota archaeon
CTTTATTCCGCCCAAAGAAGAAATGATGGGCTTCACTCAAAGTCCACAGTTTGAAATTCATGAACCAAAAGAGTGGGGAAAAACGGATACCTTATGGAATGGGAAAAGTTTCCTTGTCTTTGGTGTCCATTCGTGCGACCTTGCGGCTATACATTTTCATGATCGTATTCTCTCACAAATTTATCCAGATCCATATCGCGAACGGCGGCGTTCGGAGGGAATTATCATTGGCTTACACTGTATTCAACCTTGTACCGATAGTTTCTGCCAATCCGCCGGTACGCTCAACTCGACCGATTGTGCAGATCTGATGCTAACCGAAGTAGACACCAACTTTTATGTGGATGTTATTACAGAAATCGGTCAAAAGGTCATAGAATACTGTAAGGAATTATTTCATCCTCCATCAAAAGGGGAAGCTAATAAGGTTAAGAAGTTTTTAGTTGAACGCGAAAGGAATTTTGTGGATCCAATTAAAGGGTTTAAAGAGCTTCCTGAACAACTTGAAGCCTGCTACGAAGGAGAGATTTGGAATCGTTTAGGAAACCGATGCTTTGGGTGTGGTTCTTGTACCATCGTGTGCCCAACATGTTTTTGCTTTGATGTACAGGACCATGTTGAATTAAACCTAAACGAAGGAACTCGTATCCGTTCTTGGGATTCTTGTCAACTAGTAGATTTCGCTCTCGTAGCAGGAGGTCATAACTTTCGCCCAACACTATCCTCACGAGTGCGATTTCGTATCTATCATAAATTTCGAACAGAACCTGAACAAATAAAGCAAATAGGTTGTGTTGGTTGCGGTCGATGTACCCACACTTGTCCAGCGGATATTAACATGATTGAGTTACTTACAGATATTCAAAAAGGAGGGAAATGAATATTTGCAATCATCACTGTCTAGTATTGAGAAGAATGCTTACAAACAGAATTTAGCTCGACTTATACGAATTACTCCCCAGACACCAGATACAAATCTTTACACCTTCGAGTACATTGATAAAAAACAACAGGAACAATTTTCGTTTCAGTCAGGTCAATTCATGCTTCTATCGCTTTTTGGTTATGGTGAAGCCCCCTTTGGAATTTGTTCTTCACCATATAAAACCCACTCATTCGAACTTTGCATTCGATCAGTGGGACGACTTACAGCTTCTTTGAAAAACCTTCATCAGGATTCTATCGTTGGTTTACGTGGACCATTTGGAAATGGTTGGCCTATCGAATTGTTGAAAGGCAAAAATGTGGTTGTTATTGGTGGCGGTATTGGACTTGTACCACTTCGACCTGTAATCTTAGAGCTTCTTGAAAACCGAAATGAGTTTGGCAACGTTCAAATTATGTATGGAGCGCGATGCCCGGAAGAACTTCTCTTCAAGGACGAATTGTATATCTGGGAGAATCGCCGTGACGTAGAATATGTAGCAACAGTAGATCGTGATGATGAACATTGCTGGGCAGGGAACATTGGAGTCGTCACTATCCTCTTTGATCGTATCACCATATCACCAGAAGACACCTATGCCTTGGTTTGTGGGCCTCCCATCATGTACCGATTTGTAATGCGTGAATTAGAAAAAATCGGTATACCTGATGACAGAATTTTTTTGTCGCTAGAACGTCGCATGAAATGTGGCGTTGGACACTGTAGCCACTGCCTTGTGGGAACAAAGTTCGTTTGCCAGGATGGTCCCGTTTTCAGTTATAAGGAATCAAAAACACTTCGGGGTGCAGTTTAAAGAAAACACAAAGGAGAGTAGGAGATGTCAACGGAGAAAGACAAACCCATTGTAGCCTTCACTGGGCTAACTTGCTGTGCTGGCTGTCAATTAGAAATACTAAACCAAGAAGATGAGCTTCTTGACATTTTAGATGAAATAAACCTTGTCCAGTTCCGGATGGGGAGTTCAGCAACAAATCCTGGGCCATATGATGTATGTTTCATCGAGGGGTCAGTAACCAATGAAACTGAACTCGAGCGATTAAAAGAATTTCGAGAAAAATCAAAAATCCTAGTCGCAATGGGTGCTTGTGCAACTACCGGAGGAATTAATGCGATCCGAAATGGAAAAAACACCGAGGCATTAAAACAGAGCATTTATGGTGATGCATCGCATATTCAGACACTCCCCCAGATCCTCCCCATGAAAAGTTATGTGAAAATTGACTATGAGCTACAGGGATGTCCGATTAACGGAGAAGAATTTATTGAATTACTCACGGCAATTCTGATTGGCACAAGACCTGTAGAAAAAAACTATTCTGTATGTGTGCAGTGCCGGATAAATGAAAATGTGTGCATTATGAAAGAGGGAAAGCTCTGCCTAGGTCCTATTACACGAGCAGGCTGTGGAGCCCGATGCCCAAGTGTAAATTTTCCATGTGAAGGATGTTGGGGTGCAGTTCCCCAAGCCAATGTAGATTCTGAGATTGATATGTTCTCACAAAAAGGAGCAAGCTTTGATACAGTTGTTCGGAAATTCCGAATGTTCAATGCTTCTGAAGAAAATTTCGTCAAGGAACTAAAAAGGAGACTTGACATAGAATGGCTGTAACAAAATTTGATATCCACCATCTTGCCCGAGTAGAGGGCCATGGAGATTTATTTGTAGAAATACAAAAGGGCAAAAAACCACGCGTCGAAATGCGGGTTACCGAAGGAACACGACTATTTGAAGCATTTCTCTTTGAACATTCCTACAGCGAAGTATCGCATATCATGTCCCGGATCTGCGGCATATGCAGCCATTCCCACGCAATAGCGGCATTACGTGGTGTTGAAGCCGCTATGGAAATTGAACCTGAACCACAAACTATCCAATTGCGAAAACTCATGCTTATTGGTGATATGCTTGAAAGCCACG
>JBHLSA010000290.1:0-2842 GCA_048882025.1 Candidatus Thorarchaeota archaeon
CCATTACGATGGTGGTTCTTGGCGTTATTGCCACGAATTTAGTTTTCTCATCATATGAAGACCCTCGTTATTACCTTCGGGCTATCACGCTGGTTGTATGCATTGAAGTCGCAATTTTCACTACTACTGCCGCGATGGCTGCACATGCATACTGGTTCGGTGTCTTTGCCCCAATCCTTGGTTATCCCATTCCTGTTGAAACGTTCCCGGGATTTTGGTTGTTATCCAGTGTTTCGTTTTTCTTCTCTGCACAGGGATTCTTGTTTCCCCTATTGCTTATTGCGGGGGGAGCGGTGATGCTCATTGTTTTCATATGTGAATCAACAATCTAGCAATAGGCGTATCCATAGAAAACAGTCTTTACATCTACAGTAAAGAATAATATTGATGTTCTAAGGAATACAAAGAAATTTCAAAAATCCATAAAGCTTTAGGTCATCAGCTAATTTCATCGAATTGTAGAAATTTCATTTAACGTATAGGGGGAATCTAAGTTACCTCGACAGGTTAAAGTTACCGTCAATCGACAACTGTGCAAAGGTTGTGGTATTTGTATGCTCTTTTGTCCTACAAAAATCCTAGAAGAAGGTACATCAACAGCATGGGGTGGGCACAGTCCACGGTTATGTACTGGTGGTGAAACCAGATGTATGCTTGTTCGTGGAAAACATGGTGTTGCTTGTCGTTTATGTGAAAAACGGTGTCCTGATGCAGCAATAATGGTTGAGGTGGAAGATAAATGAAACCTGGTCTACACTTCGTCGACGGAGGCACAGCTTGTGCTGAAGGAGCGATTTTTGCGGGCTGCCGATTTTTTGCTGGTTATCCAATTACACCAGCAACCAGTATCGTTGAATGGATGGCTACTCGACTTCCTCAGGTAAAGGGCTATTATCTTCAAATGGAAGATGAGATTGCTTCTATGGCTGCAATAATTGGGGCATCTTGGGCTGGTGGTAAAGCAATGACTGCTACATCCGGACCAGGCTTTAGCCTTATGCAAGAAAATCTTGGATATGCTTATCTCACTGAAACTCCTTTAGTTGTAGTCGACGCCCAAAGGTCTGGTCCTAGCACCGGACAAGCAACCATGCCTGGACAACAAGATATCATGCAAGCGCGGTTTGGCACTCATGGGGATGTTGCCCCCATTGCGTTTAGCCCTTGGTCTGTTCAAGAAATGTTTGACTTCACAATTCATGCCTTTAATTATGCTGAACGTTTCCGAACACCTACATTAGTAATGACTGATGGGGAGATCAGTTACATGCGTGAACCCATCAATATTCCCAAAAAAAGTGCGTTCCCGATAATTAATCGTCAAAACCTCACAAAAAAATCACCCCGACCAAAAGAAATCTTCTTACGTTATGAAATGCCACGAATCGGTGACGGACACAACCTCCTAATCACGGGATCTGCTCACCGACCTGATGGTATCCGTGATTATACTCCTCAATACCATCGATCAACAGTTGAATGGATTTTTGAAAAAAATAAGGCTGCAGGTCGTGCGCTCCAAGAAGAACATCTTGATCTTGAAACATATTATCTCGAGGATGCAACTGAGGCAGTCATTAGTTTCGGCGCCGCAGCTCGTCCAGCCCTTCAAGCTGTAAATATATCTAGGCAGCAAGGGCGGGCTGTTGGGTTTATTCGTTTGAAAACACTTTGGCCACTCCCTGAAACCCATTTAGGTGAACTTCTAAGAAATGTTCATAGAATTCTTGTTGTAGAAATGAATATGGGAATGATGGTTCGTGAAATCGCACGAATTAGCTGTCATGCTAAAATTGAAAGTGTGCCTAAGATTGCTGGTGAAGTGCATCATTCGCAGGAAATTGTTAATCAGATTCTGGAGGATGATGCGAAATGAGTAATCTTACACCAGATTTGGGTAAACCTCAGCAACACTATCGTAGACGCTATATTCGAAATTTACCTACTGCCTTTTGTGCTGGTTGTGGAAATGGTATTATTCTCAATTGCTTTGTTCGTGCAGTTGATGATCTAATTTTTGCGAAAAAAATTAGGCATCGAGATTTGTTGTGTGCTTCGGGGATTGGCTGTTCTGCATGGATTCCGAGTCCCCATTTTCGTGGTGACACGCTTCATACTACTCATGGTCGAGCCATTGCCTTTGCTACTGGTGCCAAAGTGATGAATCCCAAGCTAACTGTTGCTGTTTTCACTGGGGATGGCGATGGTGCGGCTATTGGGGGAAACCACCTAATTCATGCTGCACGACGAAATGTCCCTATGACGGTCATTCTAGTCAATAATCTTAATTATGGAATGACAGGAGGACAATCCGCTCCTACTACTCCTCTTCATGTTAGAACCTCAACATATCCACAACATCCTGAAGCACCCTTTGATCTCGCAGACCTCGCTATTGGGGCTGGAGCGACCTATGTTGCACGCTGGACTACCTATTATGTCAATGAAATTATTGCCACTTTAAAAGAAGCACTTATTCATCCTGGGTTTGCTTTTGTTGAAATCTTATCGCAATGCCCAACTTATGCAGCACGATTTTTTACCGAATACCAAGCTTCACTTTCTTCAAAGGACTGGGAGAATTTTCAACGTCACCCTGGAGCTTGGATGCTAAAAGCGTTAAAGGGTAAGAAAGCTGGTGAAGCACTTGGTTACCCCAAATATCAACTTACACTAAAAAATACTGAGCTTTCACTTGGGGTCTTCAAACGCGATGAGCGTCCTACTCTAATTGATTACTTACAAGAACTTTGGAGCTAAGTCTGATGAGTTATTTGATGCATCTTAAAATACGGTTCGCTGGATATGGTGGTTATGGTGTAGTCACTGCGAGTCGCATTTT
>JBHLSA010000291.1:0-2825 GCA_048882025.1 Candidatus Thorarchaeota archaeon
ATAACCGTATTTTGCCGATTTACCATCGCTTATAAAGAAATACTTTCCTCACAACGATTTAGAATGATTTATGGGGTTATTCAAAGTGAATGAAATGACAAAGAGAGAGTCTCAAACTCCCCCAAATGTTGGTGTGCTCATTTTATCTGTTTTAAATAATCCTTCAGTATATACACTTTTTGCCAAGTTCGAGTTTAGTAAGAATAAAACAAAGTTACCCGAGACCTCACTTCTTTTATTCAGTGTTGCGAGCTTCATTTGGTTAATATTTCGTACGGGTACCAAGCCAACGCGAATAGTCTATCCGTGCCAACGTGCTGCAATTAGCAGCCTCTCAATGTCGCTGCAGTCCGTCTTGTCTCTTTCATTAATAACACTTTTTATGAAAAATCCGCTTTCTTCAATGTTTGCTGCTGCAAAAACTGTTAAGAAATTTATGAAAAATTATTGGAAAATCATACTCGTCTTAGCAATTATTATTCCTAGTCTTGGAGTTAGTCTTGCTTTCTTTTGGATGAGTCAACAACCTAATCCACCTGTAGGAATTGTTAACCTGACACTCTCACCACAATACGCTACTGAATCACCTGCTTCAGATATTTTTGTATTGAATGGTGCTGGTGTTGCTCATATCAACAATCTTATCGGTTTAATGGGCAGCCAGGGTCTACATTTCTATCAGTCTAGCACTTTATCCACAACTCAAGGTCCCTCAGGACTCATTGGTCCCAATGATGTAGTGTTAATAAAAATCAACTCACAGTGGGATTGTCGTGGAGGCACCAATACGGATCTTCTACGTGAACTCATCCAAGCTGTTCTCGATCATCCTGATAGTTTCTCTGGTGAAGTTGTCGTTGCAGATAATGGGCAAGGTGTTGGAAGTTTGAATTGGGGTGAAAACAATGGTGAAGATCCTAATCAATCAGTCCAAGATGTTGTTACGAGTTTTGCATTGTCATACGATGTTTCGCTGTTTGACTGGCAAACCATTCGGGGAATTCAAGTTAATGAATACTCAGAGGGTGACATGCAAGATGGATATATCCTAAATATTACTGCAGATACTGAGACACGTATCTATGTTTCATATCCAAAATTCCAATCTGAAGATGGTACGTATATCAGTTTTAAGCATGGCATCTGGAATGGAACTGGCTATGAAGCTCGATTAAAGGTCATTAATTTCCCCATTCTAAAATCCCACGGCAATTATGGCGTAACAGGTGCAGTGAAGCACTATATGGGAGTTCAGTCAGAAGGCCAAGCCGTACAAGGTGGTCTCGCCAATGGACACTACAGCATCGCGCGGGGGGGCATGGGAACCCTGCTTGCCCAAACGCAATTTCCAGTTTTGAATATTCTTGATGCCATCTGGGTCAATGCCAATCCCTATCCATCACCACATTGTGGACCTCCAACAGGTTATGATGAAGCAACACGCGTTAATCTCCTGATGGCTAGCACAGATCCAGTAGCTTTGGATTATTGGGCTGCAAAATATGTCTTAATGCAAACATCAGCCATAATTGGTTATGAAGACACACATGTTCTTAACCCTGACAATACGGAGCGAAGCGGGTTACGCGAGGCTTTTGGAATTTGGCTTAATCTGTCAAGAGATGAACTAATTCAAAATGGATTTACAGTTACGACGAATTTAGCACAAATGAATGTCTATATTTCTCAAATGGATAATACTCTGACTGACACGTTACCTTCAAAACTGTGTGCGATTTCATATGTGGATTTAAACAATGGGATTATCCCTAACCACTTAAGAAAATGCAACTTAGTTGCTGTTTGAAAGAAATTTGGGCAGATAAAATCCACGCCGCTCAACAAGTACTCGTTAGGTAGTTCTGCAAATTCTCGTCATCCATATAAGAACTCACATTAAATCAGCGTCTCGAATAAAAGGAACTTTCCTTCTCCATACTTCAGTATCTTCTCTATATCTTATTTTTTACTGATGCCCCTAAACATATGCTGCATTTGTTTCTGATATTTCTGAAATGCTTGACGACCCAATGGTGTAAGCTGAACTAGAGTGTATGGCTTGCGGTCAACAAACTTCTTGATAACTTCTAAATACCCTTCATTTTCAAGTTTTGTGATATGTGAAGACAGATTTCCCCAAGTCAACCCTGTTTGTTGTTTTAAAAATAAGAAATCTGCTCGATCAAGGACATACAGGTGTGACATAATTATCAATCGTGCTGGCTCATGGATGACTCGATCAATGTCATCAATGATTGGGAATTGAGTATCGCTTGTGCCCCTAGGCACCCGTCACCTCTCCGGTTGGTTGTTTTGGATAGCGTCGCATAAACCGATATACCAAGAAAACACCGAATGTCATAATCACAATACCAGTTACTATGAATGGAAGAAGCGGGGTTACGGGTAGCATGAATGTGATGAATGTAGAACCCAGTAAAATGGCACCATATATGTAGAATCTCCAAATGTTGGAAACGAATCCAATGAAGCTAAAAAAGAACAGTCCGAGAAAGCCAAATATCAATATTGTGAATGGGGATTCGAAAATTAAAATTCCCAATTGTGGATATATCCATGCCATAATTGCCAAAACGTTAAAAATTACAAGAATTACCATCGCAGCCAGGAAGATGCTTTGGGTTCTATGCCGTCGTATTTTAGAAAATTCCGCATATCCCAGACGAGGTGTGGTTATGTATCTTTTTGCACTTGTGTAAACGAACATCCAAGCAATTAACCCTCCTATTGTAAAATACCAAAATTCGGGAAGTATCCAAATAATAAGAGCCAAACTTAGAAGAGTGCCACCCAGGCAAACGTCA
>JBHLSA010000292.1:0-2809 GCA_048882025.1 Candidatus Thorarchaeota archaeon
GGTGTTGTATCGATTGGTTGCGATGGGCGACCCCTTTTCTTTCGTTCTAATCTTCAAAAACCCAGAGTATTGTGTCGAAATGATGGGAACCTCAGCATCAAGGGATTAAAAGGCGGGAGAAATGATATTGGGGCTTCCGACCTACATTAGTCTGTATGAGTGGGAGAAAGATCCTAAGAGCAGGAATAAGGAGAGGCAACAGGCGTGCGGTTAGTAAATTGGCAAGCCTTATGATAGAAACCTGAGGTATTTGCATAACTTATTTGAGTGGCAAAACATGCAACTAGAACTAGCCAATCAGGTCTTGTTTGTCTATCGGTGGGTAGCCCTAGTTCTTTTTGTAATTGGATTCGCTCGGATTCTAATTCGTTGGACGAAACCCTACAGGGGACCAGCGGAACACACCTCTGCTTGGCTAATTGATGTATCTTTTCGAACCAAGTTTGTGGCGTTCGTGAAAACCGTGATTTCTGATTGGACCTTCGGGGGAACTATTCGGCGTCAAAGTCTATACCGATGGGTGAAGCATGGTTTCATCATTGTTGGATTCGTAGGGTTACTCCTTTTTCATGGTGTTCCTCGCTTCATCTTGCTCAATGAAACCATTCTCTTTCCTTGGGCCACTCTTGAACTACGAATCATTGCCCATGATGTATTAACTGCCTTGCTTGTTATAGGCGTAATAATGGCATTTGGAAGCCGTATCGGATCCAAGGAAGGCCGAAGTGTTACTAACCTGCATAATTATGTGCCTTTAATTCTGCTTTCCGCCATCGCCTTATCGGGCCATCTCGCCTTTAGCTATGAATATGTTCTCGGAATTAGAGGCTGGTTTGGAATCATCCACGCATTCATCATCTGGACGATGATTGCAGTAATGTTCTATTCCAAATTTCAACATATCATTGCCACGCCCATCATCATGGTGCGAAGTGCTATCGAAAAGAAGTGGGAAGAGGAATACATTCGAGAAATTACAGGAGTTGAAGAATATGACGTCAAGTAAAGAAAAAATTAGTTTCCCACAATTGACCCGCAAACAGATAATGGAGCTTGATGCTTGTGTCGATTGTGGTGAATGCGTAAAGTTTTGTCCAGTGTTTGACCAACTCCAACGAGAGGGTGTGACTGCTCGGGGTAAGATCCGCAATTTACGAAAATTAGTGAAACAAGTTTACGGAATTAGGGGGCGGGTCAAAGGGGGAAGCGCCATTGATCGAAATGAAATCAACAAATTTGTCGAAGATCTCTATCTTTGCACAGTTTGTGGACAATGCCAGGAAGTTTGCGAATCAAGGATTAAGAGTTGTGATTTATGGGAAACGGTTCGTGCTGATATGGTCAAGCAAGGATTTGGACCCTTAGAAAGACAACGTGTTTGGCCAAGCAATGTAAAAACCAAGTACAACCCATATGGCGAGGATCATCTCTCCCGGGCTGATTGGCTCCCTGCTGATGTCAAAGTAGCTGAAACGGCGGATGTTGCTTACTTTGTGGGGTGCACCTCGTCTTACAAGATGCAGCATCTTGCAGTTACCACCGCTCGGATTCTTAATAAACTCAATATCGACTTCGTGCTCCCAGGAAATGATGAGCGCTGTTGCGGCTCGCCGCTAATCCGAACAGGACAGACTGAAGTAGTCAAAGACTTAGTAAAACATAATGTCGATGTCATCAAAGAAAATGGAGCAAAACTCGTTGTCTATTCCTGCTCTGGATGCTTTCGAACTTCAGTATTTGATTGGCCACGCTATTACGGAAAATTGCCCTTCAAAGTTCAGCATATCACTCAATTTCTTGCTAAAGCCCTTGAAAAGGTGAAGATTGAACCTATTCCTGGTGTAGAAGAACGAGTCGCTTACCATGATCCTTGTCATCTTGGTCGCCATGTAGGTGTTTATGATGCCCCACGTCGAATCCTTGAATTATTACCGGGCATCACTTTGGTCGAAATGAGTCGCACGCGGGAAAATTCACGCTGTTGTGGAGCTGGTGGAGGAGTGAAGGCGGGGATTCCTGAGCTTGCTTTAGAGATAGCTACAAAGCGGATCTACGATGCCGAACCTGCTAGTTCTCCTGGTAAGGTGCGAGAGGCCGCGAAGAAACTTTCAAAAGAGTATCGTGAACTCTCTGAAGAAGATAAGGCGAATATGTCACTGGAAGAACGAATGGCGTGGGAACGTGTTGGAGAAATTTTGGAAACAGGAGCAACTATGGTTGTTTCAGCATGTCCGTTTTGTATTCTTAACCTCACACATGGAATGCAAAGACTTGGGTTAGAAATTCCCGTTGTTGATATTGTCACGCTGGTTGGGCGTTTTCTACGCATAGATCAATCAGATACTTGATTCAGAACGCATCAATGCAATTATTTGAAAACACCCCATGTAGCGTTAGTTACCAAAGAATACCGTTGCTTGATAGCCCTTTGGAAAAAGACTTCGACTACTTTTCAATTCATTAAGAAAGCCAAATGAGTAAAAAAGCAATAATTCACCACTCTGGAACGTGTAATCATGACATTTGTTGGGAAGACCCGGATTTAATGATACATTACCAAGAATAGGGGTGACTTCATCAAGTGATGTTATTACATGAGAGAACGAATTTTCGAAGACGCTGAAAATGCTTTTATGAAGTGGACTCTGAAATGACCTCATCTCACTGTTCGTATTAGAGGTGGAAGTCGAATGGCAAATGTTGATATGGCCAAGACCCTAACACGAGTGGGCGCAATCCTTCTCATTGTTGGCGGATGCCTGCAACTTGGCGAAAACATCCTTTGGGTGGTCCTCAACCTCCTCGCGGG
>JBHLSA010000293.1:0-2804 GCA_048882025.1 Candidatus Thorarchaeota archaeon
TCTGAGTCAGGTCTATGGTGCGTTGAACCACACTAAGTACAGCGGCTCGACTCAGAATAACACAGAGATTCCTCCACAGTTTTTATTAATGGCTCCTTCAACTGTGGGACTTCAAATTCCCGATACTATGCATCATGTAGTACTCATTAAAGGAGAGGTGAAAAACTAGTGATTTCTAATGATACATCGACATTTCTACGAGCATTTCCTAAACGACGTGCATGGTATGAAACCTTCCAGCATAATTTCAAAGGCAACCGCCTTACACCCTTTGGAACCAAGGGCGTTGTTATTACTCTCTGGAATTTAACAAAAAAATATGAAACCGCCCTTAACAAAAAAGATGTGGTTCCAATCAAAGAAGCGGAGGTAGATCGAGAGGAGATTGCCGAAGCTTATCGCGTTCTTGAGACTCCCTGGGAACGAAATCTCGACGGTCGTTTTTATTTTACTCTTGCCACCATGCAGCATTATCGTGATTCGCAAATAGCAGCCCCAGAACTCGCTCCGGAGGAATGGATTTCCCATTTTGCCACTGAAGTAAAACAACGTGCCACTCCCCTTCTCTTTCTAATTAGCCCAGAACATTCGATTCCCTTATTTAATCTTCCACAACCCGATGTACCAGTGGCCAGAGACCAGGCCCCAACTCGTGAAGCTCAACAAGCGATGAAACGCCTTCAAGTCCGATATGAGGAACTGCCCTTCGCTCTCCTAGATGCTCGACGCAAAGAATTGGTTAAGCGTCTAGACGGAAAACGCTTCAAGTATTCCGAGTTATCAGATAGATTGACAAATTGGGAATTGGACTTACTCAGCCAAATGATTCGCGATAGCACATTACCAGCAACTTTTGACAAAACCACTGTGACCTTTCGCGCGCCCAACAAGTCTCGTCACTCAAAACCCACATTTTCTGCCATTGCCATTGCCGTAAAAAACTATGAAGAGGTTCATCGGCGATGACAACAAATTCCCCGTCAACACCTGAATCCTTACCTTTAAAGGAAGCATCTGAAGAGGAGGCGAGCGAGCAACGTCACCTCCTCGGACAGCTGTTTGCTGCTCTCACAGCGCGGTATCGTGGAGATGATGGACAGTTAAGCATTGGTGTGAAGCGACAAGAATTGCAGGATGCACTTCACCTCAATAAAGCCGGATTAATACGGCTCCTAGATCTACTACGACAGCAAATTGCTCCATTAGGTCTAGAACTCGTGGAATATCGACTAGGTCGCGACACACTCTTTTGTGTTCGCACTCTCTACGGGGTTCCCAGTGAATTGAGTGACCCTGAATATGCAGTGCTTGGTGTAATTATCTCGACAGTCGAACGGGCGAGTAAGAATCGACGCCCTCGCCGTGTAGCTTCTAAAGATATCGAAACAGTTCTTGTTGCCCGTGGTCGACTCTCACGATATCAACTCGATAAGATTATCCGCCGTTTAACAGAACTTGGTTATATTATACGAACCGCGCGTCGTATTGCTTATGGACCTAGACTTGAACTTGAATTTGATGTTGAACGCCGTGAGGCTATTGGCAATGCGGCTACACTCTATCTGGCTGGTGCAACTTCGACAAAGGACAGTGAAGACGAATGAAACTTGATTTATCGACTGTTGGCATCTCCTGTGTCGCCTGTGGAACACGAACTACTTTGGAGCAGGCTATCCAAAAAGGTTGGCACCAATGCTTGCGCTGCCAATTTTTTATCGATCCGCATTGTCTACATATTGTTGAATCCACAATGAGTAATATTTGTCCTTCATTCAGTCAAGGGGTGTCCCGGCATACAATACAAACTGCTGATATTCCTTCTGATCAAATTCTCATCTTTGTAAAAGATCAATATCAAAAGGGTCGTATTGGAGGACTTATTGAAAGTCTCTTTTATACTAAACATTCAACCCTAGGTCTTTCAAGGCACGAAAACCTTCCTCCAGAAACTGCTGAAGAACCTTTGACCCGGGAAGAAATCTGGAAACGCTATGGTCTTGTTCTCGTGCAACGTGATCATGGTAAATGGAAAGCTTGGGAAAAAGTTGGTACAACTTAACCTAATTCCCTATTAGCGTAAACTATAAACCATTTAACTATATGTTGCCTAATTGTCATTCCTATTCTTACTTTGGCTTGGAGATGAATGGTGTGGTGGTAAAGAAGCCTTATAGTTGGCTGAAACATGCGGTGCGTCGTTGGAAAGAACTCTATTATGAAATACAACGCACGGACGGCAATCTTGACTCGTCTTCACCTCTTAGTTTCTTTTTCCGAAACGAAGGATTTGTTACGAAGCTTGAAGCCTTAGCTAACAATGTGGAAACGAATTCTTCAGAATCTACTTCATCAAAGAAAGATGAGACAGTTCAACCCGCTGTGAAATCACATAAGGATCCCGTGGTAAAATCGAAAGAAAAACGAAACAAGGATCGATTCTCTATCAGGTTTAAGGAGGTTCAACTACTTCAAAATCCCTTTTCACTGTTCTAGTCTTTCCCTCCGCTCTATTCACTGTTAAACTCAATAAGTATTTTATCAACCAAGCGTCTGGCAATTTCTTGTGTATCTTTGGATTCGGTAATTTTAACATCTTTCAAGTCGTCTGATAAAAGTGGTAACCCTGCTAAAGTCCGAATTATACTTGAAATGGCATGTTTTGCTACCAACACTTCAGATCCACCCGATAGGAGTACTACTAATCGACTAGAACATACCTCTTCTGCCGCTTGCATTAAAATCTCGGTTATTGCAGGAAACGCACGTAAAGAGAGGTTAAATCCTCCATAATCAAGGGCATGTGC
>JBHLSA010000294.1:0-2790 GCA_048882025.1 Candidatus Thorarchaeota archaeon
GCTCTACTGCCTGTACGGCTGCGAAAAATGATGGGGCAAGATCTCTTGTTCTCAATTTTCGTGGTTCTGAATCAAGGGTTTGGAATCGTTTTACATTGGAAATCAATTCCGCACTCCGCTCTACTTGAGCCAGAGCTGAGCTAACATTTTCTACAAAGCGATCAGGAAATTGGTTGTCATTGAGTAACATTTCAAGTGTGAGCAAGATGCCTTGGTTGATGTTGTTCAGATCGTGGGCCATTAAGTCGACTAAAAACTCTGCTCGGCGATGAGCGGTCATGAGGTTAATTTCAGCATGTTTTCGTTCTGATATATCTTCCAAAGTTCCCTCATAACAAGAGACTTGACCGGTTTCATCGCGAATAGCTCGGGCATTCAATTCTATCCATAGGGTTGTTCCATCCTCTCGCTGGAATTGGACTTCAAATGCGCGAACTACCTCTTCCCTTTGAACTAGGATTTCCCATTGTTTGCGCGCTTTTGGGTCAATATAGAATTCTGAAGCTTTCCGCTGTATTAATCCCTCTTTATTATCATATCCAAGCATTTCAACCAGAGCTGGATTTGCATCCAATATGCGTCCGTCAGGTGTGGTTCGAAAAATTCCTACAGGCACACTATCAAAAAGACTACGGTACTGTTCCTCAGCTTTTTTTCGTTCAGTGACATCGATGTATGTTGCCTGAATTGCGGGTTTTCCTTCGTATTCGATCATATTCACCGATATATCGGCCCAATATAGTGAGCCATCCTTTCGGTAGACCCGTGCTTCATATCGTGTTGGGACAGGTTTTCCACTCATGCGGTCTTGTAATCGTTGCATAATGCCTTTTCGATCATCCGGGTGGATTGCGCCCCACATTTCCTCGGTACTAAGATTGACGATTTCATCGTTCGAATATCCGCTAAGCTTCGAAATCACTGTATTTGCAAACACTATCTTGTTGTCTTGAATGATTACAAGGCCTTCAAGGGATTGTTCGACTAATGTCCGGTATTTTTCCTCAGATTCTCTTAACGCTGCTTCTGCTAATTCACGTTGTGTCACATCACGCACTGTGGAAATAATTCCGATAACCTTTCCATCACGAACGAGAGGGGCACTTTGAATCTCACCAAATTTGAGTTCTCCTTTTTTACTTGTTAATTCATAAATGGATAATGACGTTGTTTTGCCTTGAAGAACCAGATGGGCGTTTTTAACCGCTCGTTTCAGAGAATCTGGACGTAAAGTCCCTATCTCAGCAAACGTTTTTCCCACAAGTTCATCAGGGGAATACCCAATGAGCTGTTTTACGGCTGTTGAAACGTTTACAATCCGAAGGTCACGGTCGAGGATAAGAACGACATCACTAAGGGTTTCTAAAATCAGTAGATATTCTTGTTTAATTGCTTGAAGGCTTTCTTGTTCTGTAAGATCAATACCTATCCCAAAAATCTCTTTAACGTTCCCCTGTTCATCTGTGATGAAGGTGTTATCCCATTGAATGAGGTGACGATTTCCTTGTTTATCAACCCAATGGGCTTTTGAAGAACTACTTGGCATGATGCCTTCGGCTAATTGCTTGAACCGTTTTCGAACCTCTCTTCGTTCGTCTTCAGCAATTATCAATGGAAAGATACTTCTTCCTAAAACTTCTTCACGTTTATACCCTGTGAGCTTTTCACATCGCCGATTAAACAGTGTTATTCGTCCATTACGATCCAACCCAACAATTAAGGCTCCTGAAGCTTCAACAAGCAATCCAAATCGATCAGACTGTTGACTTTTTCCACCATTATGTCCTTTTTTTAAACTAGCCTTACGAGCTGGCATAGGATGCATCCACCTTTCTCATAGAAGCATTGACGCTGCAACTTTCAGGCAATAGCCTGCCTTTTTCAGCGCTTTTCATGCCCCTCAAACTTACGCCAATTTGATTACCATTAAATCTTTTCTTAGCTTAGTTGAAGCCCTTCTTTCTTTGAAGAATGCAAAAATTGATTGGACACTCGAATCGTTAAAGCGAATTACAGTATAACTTCATCACTGAGAAGAGATTCAATCAAATAATCAACACCAAACCGACCATCCGTATTACTAAGATACCACGGCTCAGGAAATTTTAGGTCCAACTTGATATCTTGTAAACTCTTACCTGTGTTATGCAAATCCTGAATCTTTCTCTGTAATTCAGTAAGATAATCAATTCGTGTCTGAATATGATTTTGTGGGTTAGAGATTGGTCCACGATGCCCATCAAATAAAATTTTTACTCCCATTTGCTGAATTTCACGCATTCGCCGAATCATTTTAGGTACATTTTCCTCTGCCATAGCAATATGCTTTTTCGACGCTAGAGGAACCGCATCCGCTGAGAAAAGCCATCGTTTCTCAGGTTCCCAAAATCCCACCATTTCCTCACAATGCCCCGATAAATCCACTACCTCAAAAGTCAACTCTCCAACAGGAATCTCTGATGGCATTGCTTCGACATCCTGTATGGGATTCGGTTTTCCCCAAACCCACTGAAAGAACTCAGGTATCTCATAGGGGTCTTCGATTGCTTCTATAGTTCTAGGTCCTGCATAGAGGGATGCTTTTGGTAAAAAAGCTGCACATCCGCCATAATGATCCTCATGTAAATGTGTGACAAAGACTCGATTCACATCACGCTTTGCTAGAAATGCACGTAATTCAGGAATTGCGTTTGCACATCCGCCATCAAACACCACATCATCCACCTGATATGCAAACACCCACATAATCGCCTGATCACCCAATGGTGATGCAGTTTTAATTGAAGTCAC
>JBHLSA010000295.1:0-2761 GCA_048882025.1 Candidatus Thorarchaeota archaeon
CGTTGTCGTAACTGTGGTCGTTCAATCTCCCTAATCAAGGCATAGGTCCACAAATTCTTGCTTCTTTTCTATTATTCTGCTCTACGACTACTTAATACTCAATTCAATTGTGACACCACCTATACTCATGTTGATGATATTAACGAAAAAAAGTCAGAGCTTAGGAAACCCCACTCCTTACTAAGATGCAAAATGACAATGTCTATCCATAATTTTTCCACAGCCTTTTCGGTACTGTAGATAGCTTTTTCAAGGGGCATCAAATTCAGTTGGTCTGCTGTTGATTACTTGGAGAAACTGCGATGTCTGAAATTCTTGAGCAGGTGACGAGCTACCTCAAAGCTATGCACCTTTCATATGAGATCAAACCCGTTGATGGGAAAATTCATCGTATTCGAGTACCCTACACGATACCAGAAAAAAAATTGCAATTTGAAGTGGTTATCGATGTCTCTGGGCAGTTTCTTCGATTTTGGGTTCTGGTCTTGCTTCATAATCGGATTAGAAATATTAAGCAACGAGAACGGCTTTACCATGAACTACTCCTAGCAAATGGTCAGCTTGCGGAGGTCAAATATTTCATAACTGAGAAGGGCGATATTGGTGTTTTAGGACATGAAGGCGTAAAGATTCTCAATATTGATAGTTTCCGCGAAGAATTTCGGGCTATTCCTTATGGGATCATCTATTTCGTGACGACAATTGCTAAAAAACTAAAACTATCACTTAAGCTTCCAACAAAAGATGAACTTTCCATTTATTCATAAACTTTCAGTAGCATATTGGCTGGAAAGAAGAAACGTTTTTCTAAATCAATGAAGTCTAGGATGCTTTCCTTTAGAGGTATACAGAATGACAACAACAATGGAAAAGATTGAAGGGTTTCTCAAAGAGATGAACCTAACCTATCGGGTCGTACCTGCTGAAGATCGCATAATTCTTCCCTACAATATAGAAGATCGCCGATTTCTCCTCATCGTAGATCGAAGTGACAAATGGGTTCGCTTTTTCATCATTATCGTTGAAGCTGATGCAATAAAAAGCATAGACAAGATGGCTCTTTATTCTGCTCTTCTTGAAGCAAACGGGCAACTAGCAGAAGTCAAATATTTCGTATCCACAGAGGGAAGCGTGGGTGTCATTGGGCACGAAGGCGTTGCCACCCTTAGTTTTGAAGGATTCCAAGAAGAATATAATGCATTACCTTTTGCAGTGTCTTATTTCATTGCCAATATTGCACCAAAATTAAAAATTAACGTGACGGGCGTTAGTGAATCCTAAGAACATAAATTGCATTCAATTATTTGACATTGTATCGAGTTGAGCTTGGTGAAATAACTCTTGCCTTTCAAGGCGTTACTAATCGATTTTGATAATACACTTGTCCTATTTAATGAAGACCAGTTTCTTCTATCATATGCTCGTTTGGCTTATCCTTATTTAGCAGATTTTTTTGATGAATCTACCTTTTTTCAAAAACTCCTTCAGTCTACATTACATATGATTCACAATGATGGTAGCATGATTAATGTTGAAGCTTTTACAAAAAACTTCATCGCTGATACTCCCGAACTTAGTTATAATGAATGTTATAATCGGTTCCAGCACTTCTATGAAGAAGCGTTCAACCAACTTGGGAGCATTGTCAAAGTTGTTCCTCATGGCCGACAATTACTTGTTCATGCAATCAACGAAGGACTGCAGATAGTTATTGCTTCCAATCCTATCTTTCCTAAAATTGCCAATCAGATCCGCCTCCGCTGGGCTAATCTACATGATTTGGAAATCGCACTCACTACAGACGCGGAAAATATGTCATTTTGTAAACCTCGACCAGAATATTACAAAGCGATTCTAGAGTACATCAACCTGCAGCCAAAGGACTGCATCATGGCTGGTAATGATCCCATCAGTGACATGTCTGCCTCTGCCCTTGGCATTAAGACTTTTCTTATCGACCTTGATCAAGAAAAAGGACGCCTCGGTATTCTCTCCAAGGAGGTAGGCAATTCTGCTAAGAAAAATGCAGCCGCATCCCAATACCAAGTCGATGGATCTGGAACGCTAGAAGAGCTTGAACAATATCTATTTTCCACGAAGCGGAGATGAAAAATCGTTATGCCTGCTTCAAGAATTATTGAAGCCGTATTATTTGATGTTGATGGAGTCGTTGTTGAAAGTGAACTCCTTCACATGCAAACATTTAATGAACTCCTTAAACCTCTCGGCATCACCATATCCAAAAAAGTTTGGAAATCACGTTTTTTAGGTGCTGGTTCCGCCGCGATAATGTCTACCCTTTTCAAAGAGCATTCCATCGATGAAGATCCCGCTCCTTGGATTGAAAACCGAAGGCGCCTTTATCAACAACGCGTGGCAAGAGGAGACCTTCATGCGATTCCAGGGTTTCACTCCTTTTATCAGTCAATTCAAGACATCCTTCTTCCTACAGCTTTTGTTAGCATGGGGCATCCTGCTAATTTGAGTTTGGCTCTCAAAAGCCTTGATCTACAAGGGAAGCATCCGGTTATCGACGTCACTCAAGTAACCAGAACAAAACCTGACCCAGAACCGTATCTACTTGGGGCTCAAACATTAGCTGTGACTCCCGTCAACTGCGTTGTTTTTGAAGATTCACCAATTGGTATCACCGCTGCAAAGGCTGCGAACATGCGATGTGTGGCCCTTAAAACCACTAACCCTCAAAAGGATCTTACAGCCGCTGACTTGATAATTTCAAATTTTAAAGAGTGGACCATAC
>JBHLSA010000296.1:0-2744 GCA_048882025.1 Candidatus Thorarchaeota archaeon
CTTCCTGGTGCACTCTCGCCTCAATTGGTCCAACGCATATTGGGAATCAAAGCATATGGAATGGTGGCTATTGATCCAAATAATCGTGAAAAGGCTTTAGATATTATCAAGGAGGCTTTGAGACTCTCTGCCCCAAGGGAAGAACCCATTGTGCCGAAACCAGAAATGGTCTTTGAATAATATAATAACTTCAATTCTCTGAATACCTCACAAACAAACAGGAATCTGTTTTGTAATACAGAACGGGTCCAATTTTTCAGTCCTTTGGAGTAAAAAATTGGGTAATGCTGGGCGCTTTTGGTTGATAGTCTTTATCGATACGACCACTATCAATGAAGGATTTCAATAGCAGAGCTTCTTCTATACGAAAATCAAGACCATTTCTTTCAGTCGATTTAGACTCGCATACAATGCTAACCTTATCTAAAAAATTCTGTTCACGTAACACAGATAGAAATAATTGCCAAGGCACATGGCTACCTTCTTCTAACGGGGCGTGTCGAACCTCTCCTCTGCGACTTGTTATAATCCCTGAAAGATGAACTGGTAAGCGCCAGCGGTTCAAATCAATATTATCTTCAATCATTTCAAGGCGCTTGAGAATTCCCGATTCAGTAGTCACATCACCTCCTCGAGCAAAATCATGTGCAAAATCCCAACAAAAAAGACATCCTGCGGAACCAGCAACTGTACAAATTTCTTCAAAGCTTCCAAAACTAGCAATCTTTCCTGCAACCTCGGGGGCTGGAACTGCTGCTATTCCCTCATTCTCAATTTTTACCATTACCTCTTTTAACCGTTGCAGCACACGCGTGGCGATAATTTTACCACCCTGCCTGGATCCTGGGTGAAATGTCACGTGTGTAGCTCCAACAGCTTCTGCCATACCTAAACATCGTGTCATGTGTGTTCGGCTGATTCGGAGTTTTGCTTTCTCCTTGGTTGTAAGGGATATAGAGTAAGGCCCGTGGATACTAACATGAAAATCCTTGAGTTGTTCTCCAATATTTCTTGCTCGCTCCTTTGACGGGTATCCTGGAAGATTGCCACGCGGGTTTCCTAACACGTTTGCAAGACACATCAATTCAGCTACATTGAGGTTTTCGTCTCGTAATCGTGTTATTGTTTGGTTAACTACTGTGTCAGAGGTGAACGTGCTTAAGGGAAATGCTGCTATTCCAACCATTACTGTGTTTGTCACGGATGATTCTCCAGGCATACGATATTATTGGAGTTGTTTTAAGTGTGCGGAATGTGCTTCAGCAGGAAGTCTAGATTAGGTAGTTGGGTTCTAATTAAATTCGAAAGGTTTATATTTGTGAACGATAATATTCTATATCAGAACGAATAAATTCTATCGTTCTGAATACGGTCCCAGTCGTTAATTAAACGAATGGAGTCGGATAAATTGAATGTAAAAAGTACTAAAGAAAATTGCGTTAGAGAGAAAATATATGCTGAAATATGGCGTTATCGACGTATTTGTTAGGAGTCGTGATAAACATGTCATGGTTTAGTCGCAAGAAAGACAAAGAAGACGAACAACAAGAATCAAAGGAATTGCGTGAACAAATGAAAAAGCTTGAAGAGCAAATGCAAGACTTGCGACGTCGATTGAATGAAGAAGGGAAGGCTTTTCAACGTGAATCTTTTCCAAAGCCCCCGAAAATGCCTAAACCCCCACGTCCTCCAAAGGGAGTTAAGATCGAAGTCGATGGTGAAGAATTTCATGAGGATATGGCTGAATTTGGTCGGCAAATGGGTCAAGCGGGTCGTGAGATAGGCGATTATATCAAAATGGTAGTATCAGATGCCATGCGTGGTGCAAATCACGCGATGCGGAGCATTTTCATTGGTCCTGATGGAGCTCGTATTAACATAGATAAAGATGGTGCAAGTTTTGGTAAATCAGCTGCCGAAATGGCTGAACCTGTGCCTCCTGAAGAAGCCCAACGGTTGTTATCTCCTCTCGCAAGTGAAGAACGAATTCGTATTCTCTACCTCTTGGCCGATGAACCTCGATATCATCAAGATCTCATGGAATTATCTGGTTTGAAGCCTGGTACTCTTCCTCACCATCTTAAACAGTTAGAAGATGCTGGTTATGTAACCCAGGAACGGGTCCGTGGTCGTTATCTCATCACTATTCCAGGACGTATGGCACTGAAACTTGCTGAATACTTACACAATCAAATGGGTTCAGGCATAGATGATGAGACGGAATAGAAAGGAACGGTGTGGGCAATTATGATTTCAAATGATATGAGTAACTCTCAGAAATCAGAACCTTTTGTGGGCGCTCTTGCTGGTAAAGTAACTGAACCCACGGATATATCTCGAAGTGAAAAAGCCCTACTTAGTGTGAACGAAGGCTCTTTGTATTTTCCAATATTCTTCCATAACGAAGAAATTGGTGGTGTTTTCATTGGTGCGGGCCAAGTTCTTATTGATGCTATCATTGAAACCAACCGTGGTGCTATTGGAAAAAGCCATGAATTCTTTTGGAATGGTAGTCTTCTCCTCTTGACAGTAGATGGGAAATGGTCTCCTCCTAGCATCAATCCTGTCAGCCATAAGGATCTCAGTGTATTCCAAATAGCTTCGGTTGATGAAGCACAGAAAAGAGCTCAAGAGATTTTCCTACGTTTTCGAAATAATAATCGTGATTGGGTAACTGACACTTTTATTCAGCGCCACAATGGTTGGATTGCTACCATCCTAGATGTAAATCGTGGAAACTGTGG
>JBHLSA010000297.1:0-2739 GCA_048882025.1 Candidatus Thorarchaeota archaeon
GAAAAAGAGTAAATCTGGCGAAACCAAGACAAAGAAGGCTAAGAAATAATCTTAACCTCTGCTAGGTTTTCTCTCACCAACTGCCTTTCCTTAAAACTATCTGGGTCAACTAAGATTGGTTTTGAGTAAAGGTTGGTTTTAGGTTTGTCGACTAACTACACCAAACAAAAAGGAGGATCCCTTATGATCAAGTACCACTATCCCCCAGAAGATGATGAAGAAGATTGGGAAGAAGATTGGGACGACGATAGTTCTGATGAGGACGACTGGTAAACGTCGCCTCATTCTTCCTTTTTTTATCAGATTTCACTCAACTCCAAGCCAGTCTGGTGCAAAGAATAATCCACCAGGTGCAGATTGACCATGGGCAAATTGAGCTGTCGGTTCGAGTTGATCTTTTAGCACCTTTATTAATTGCTGAAGCGTATGCTCATTTAATCGAATGGTAACGGCTTTGTTCTTTAATTCATAAGCTGGCACGTTTGGTGCATCAGGTTCTATCTTCAGGACTAACCAGATCAGCCATTCAATTTCAGCCTGATTTTCTCTGGCATATCGAACGACATCGAAGTCTTCAGGGGGGTTGCAAGCAAATTTTCTGGTGCTTTGCCCGTAGTGTTGGAAATCTTTTTCCATTGATTCAAGTTCTTCTTTCACTTTATGAAGTGCCGGAGTCGATCCCATTACCAGTATTTCAGGACGCCATTCTTCCTTTGGTTGATAACGGATTCGCCATAGATAAAATGCAAGTTCAGTGAAGACCTTCTGAGAAGATTTATCTGACATTTTATTTGCCCTCTATTTCACCAAGTATTTGTGGATTCAATTTTCCCAAATCAAACCTACTACATGCGACAATATGTTGAATGTTTTCGGGTTGTAATCCCAGAATTTGAGCCATCATCGCATCAACAGAAACTGGTTTATAACCCATAATAATTGTGTTTAAGGGTGTTATTTTTGGGCCATTCCATCCCTCCACACCCATTCTGGCATCAATTATACAGAGGTTTGGAGAAAAGATTCGGTTTAAATCAACAATGACTTCGTTTATGTTAGGATGATAATAGCTCTGAGTCTTTAGCGGTAGCAACCCGAACAAGTTTTTTAGCACTCCTGTTATCGAAGTGAGGTAGTGGGTTTTCGCTTGAGCCACAGAAATGAAATAACCGGGATTTATCAAAATATTCGGGATTTCGGGGTTCGTGAAATAGGCTCCTTCAAATGATATTATTTCCGTGGGGCATTTGCTAAGATTAACTAAAGAAAGGTTATAATCCTTTTTTGTATATTTTCTCTCAAGGTCTGTATATCCATATTTAGTAAAAGCTTCATTAGCCCATTTACTCTGGCTGTCAGACTCAACGATTTTTATGCAAAGATCAGGTTGTTGATGAAACAATAAATCAAGCAGAATGTCAATTATTTGTGCATGGGTTACGGAATATCCGGTATTATCAGTAATTGTGCAAATATTTGGTTTAATTATCACCGGAGATCGGAGTGAACCGAATCCTCCAATTATTTCAAGTCCTTTGACCAATGCTGTAGCAAAATTTTGGTCCACTTTAATTAGAGCAACAGCATCCATAGAGAGTCTAACCACCCAATAGTCTTCTATTCTTGTTTTTATGAGATGTTCTCTTTTGTCTCATTTTAAATCGCCCCTTGCCACTCTGTCTTTGTTAGTTTGAACGGTTAACCTGTTCCGACAATTATAAGATAATATATGAATATATACAGATGGCGTTCTTTTCCAGGAAGAATAGACTTTGACTAAGACGATTCAGAGCAAACTAGCCAAAATAGAGATTCTCTTGGAGAATGGGGAGTATAAGAACGCACTGAAACAATTGAAGGCGATAACAAACCAAAGAACTTTGTCTCTCAACAATCAATTTACTTGTTTAGCACTGGAAATCCGAATTAGAATCGCACTTCAAGAGCTTGAGACTGCATTATCTCTGAATGACCAACTCTTACAACTAGCTACACAACTGAACATTCCCCTATTAACACTCGATGCCCTCATATTACAAGCCGAGGTTCTCTGGCGTGCTTCTCGCCTAGATGAGGCAATTAAAGCGATACAAAAAGGCCAAAGAATGCTAAAAGGAAAGTTTGGAGTTAACGAAAAGGAAATTAATAGAAGGCAAGGGGTACTATTGTTTCACAATGGGATTATTCACTGGTTCAAGGGAGATCTCGATGCAGCACTAAAGTATCATCAACAAAGTCTGACAATTCGAGAAACGCTCGAAGACAGAGAAGGTATCGCTGAGTCTTTAAATAATATTGGTCTAGTCTATTGGTCAAAAGGAGATCTCAATCGTGCTTTAGACTATTCCACGCAGAGTCTTAGAATTAGTGAAGAGTTGAACAATAAATATCAAATGGGACTAACCCTTAGTAACATGGGAAATATCTATTCACGGCAAGGTATGCTTGATAAGGCATTGGAGTGTCAACAACAGAGCCTTACGATCAGAGAGAAATTGGGTAATAGGCACGCTGTCTTAGTTTCACTTATCAACTTAGGCGTAATTCTACAGATGAAAGGTGATCTTAATCAAGCGCAGGAGTATTATCAGAAGAGCCTTGAGATTGCTGAGGAGATAGATTTCAAACAAGACATCGCTCTGGCAGTTAATAATTTAGGAACTATTTACGAATTGAAAGGCGCATTAGACTCAGCATTAGAGTACTTCCAAAGGAGTGTGAAGATTTACGAGAAATTGG
>JBHLSA010000298.1:0-2729 GCA_048882025.1 Candidatus Thorarchaeota archaeon
ATCAAGGTTCTCTACGTGTTTATTCTAGCCTGGATTCAAAAACATAAACTCATATTCGACTCGAAAGGAGCATCAAATGCAAATCAATAAATCTCCATATAAAGTTATAATACTATTTCTTTTAGTTTTCGGATGTACTTCCCGGGAAATTGTTTACGAGCCTACGTATGCTCTTCCAAAACAAACAATTCCAACTAATATAGATATTCGAGCAAAAAGACAACATATGCAAAATTTACAATCTACTCTACTACTATACAATGCGCTTATAGAGAATATAAAACTTTATCATCCAAATTCTAACCTCGATACTATGGAAACTGAATTAGATTCATATATCAGTACCTATGTCGAGCCATTGCTTATTGACTATGATCTAACAAAAAGTAACGAAACTAGTTCTGAAATTGCAAAATTATATTTAATTATTGCTTCTCTTTACTATAAACTTGATGATAAACAACAAGTAAGAAAATATATCGGACATTTCCAGACACGCTATGGTGAAAACAAAGATTATTTTGACTTAACATTGAATTCTACGAACCTAGGTTACTCTACCCTAGGCGAAGGAATTAGAGAATTGGCAGAAAAGGTCGATTATAGAAATCGCTCTTCGACACCTTAGGTAATTTATCCTGAGCAACCACCATAGTGAAGGTGAAGGACAGAATTTCAAGCACTCAGTAATCTTGATCAGAAAAGAGGATGTAACATGGTCGATGCGCATAATTTTCTAAACACTACAGCAGAGTCGATTATCAGCATATTGACATATACCATAAATGCTTGTTCAGGTATTTTTCAAATTTCTATTTATTTCTTAATACTAATTACCTTCGGCTTCACTCTCATAAAAACTTATCGATCCTTACAAGTCTTATCCTTCTGCAATTTTGATAAGATTAAAAAGCATAAGAGTCTCGCTCATTTGAGTTTCAATTCCAAAACACCACTTTCAGTGATCGCGGCCCTTTCTTTCGAAAGAGCAAGAATGCACTATTTAAGCAAAGAGAAATGTAATATTCACTCCAAGATGGTCCCTCCTGATACTTTTATTCGAGATGCTGCTTTTCAGTTCAGCGAAAGGTATTTTGAGTCAAAGTTTCTTGAACCTTTAAGTATGTTAGCGAATCTCATGCCCCCACTGGGTTTCATTGGAACAATATTAGGAATGGTAATACAGTTTTTGTCTAACACTGGGGATCTAAAAAGCGACATCACGATTGCAGGTATAGCAACCGCTCTGTACACTACTTTTCTCGCCCTAATTTTGTACACCTTTGTTGAATTCATGAAGAGGTTCTTTTTTACCCTAGCCCACAAACGCATCGACGAGGGGTTAGCAGCAGTCTTTAGAACGGACACTGGTTCCAGAATTCGAGAGAGCAATGAGACTTAAGCAACATCACGCGTGGCTGTTTGCTTTTACGGATCTAGCTTTTTTGCTCTTGATAAGCTTGAGCTTGATACCGAGTGCGCCCGGGGACATTATGGTTCACCTCTCGGCGATGGACGTTCCAATCGTTCTGGAAAACTCTAATCTTTCCCCCATTCGTGAGTCTAAAGAGTTGTGGGAACTACATGTGTATGGTGGAAAATCAGATAACCATCCTACGCCGTTTAAGCTTGTCCGAGTTGCAATTGTACAAGGTAGCTCCACACCGCTTTATCATCAGTACCTTCAGCGAGATCAACTTCTTGGAGAACTGGAATCACTTGAGGAACGCCACATTCGACCAGTGCTGTTGCCGTCGAAAACATCACTAAGTCATGACTTTCTTTTTGCTGCAGGTGCGATAGCTAAAGCGTGGGATAATACCAGGCCGGACACAATAGTTAAGCCTGTTAATCCTGAAGAGGATTATCAGCGATGATCCATCCAGAAGAAAAACTTTACGGCTGGGGCGTATGCGGCATCACCATGCCCAGAGCTTTTGATACTATACATGCAGATAAAAGGAAGACGAGTGTCAGGATTCTGTCAGCTATAAGACCAAAAGTTGCTTCTAACCTTTGGTATTCTTCGGGGGTTTCTCGAATATTTATTGATGACTTTCCATGGATTCAAGCACTGCTCCTGACTTTTCTTTCAACAGTGATTCTTGCTTTTGTTTCTGTCATCAACAGCACATTTCCAATAAAGCAAAGGGAACGGCTCTCCAAACCGGCTGACATAATCATCAGTATGCTGGAAGAGGAAAGCCAAAAAAATATATCTCCCATCCAAGGGAAGAAGCCGTTGCCTAAAGCTGACCACGATCAAGTCGAACAAGAGGTTATTATAAGAAAGGCTATCGAGGAACAACAGCACATTATCATAGCCGAACTAAAGGACGCAAAGCTGCCAGTCAAAGAGGAAAAACCAGTGAACGCTCCCATTGAACCCTCACCAGATGTCAGGAAGAAACTGCACACTAGCCACAAACTTGTCAAATCACCCCTCACCATCGCTTCCTCGACGTTGCTCGCCGAAACAGAGCCGAAATACGAAAAGATCACTCTCTCACCTCCAACCAGTTCTAAATACCCAGGCAAGAATGAGGACAGGGTTCTGCAACCAATACACTCGGATGTGGTGACCAATTTTGAATCTAAAACTCATAATAAGTTCGCTAACCGCATCCCTCATACTGACCGTCTTCAAGGAAAGTATAAATCTGCTATGTCTAAGCAGGAAATATCCGGAAACAGCCGGCAGATGCCCACCACCGATATCTCTGCTTTCC
>JBHLSA010000299.1:0-2727 GCA_048882025.1 Candidatus Thorarchaeota archaeon
AAGTTCCCATCATCTCCTTATCAACTTATTAGATAGAACTAAGAATTGAGTTATTTGCCATGAATGTAATATTGTTTAAGGCGACCCCAAACGTATGGGTTTCTCAAGTTTGCTTAACAATACTACGCGGCTTTCAGCCGATTCGTCTATAATCCTGTATCCAGTTCTCTTCGCCAAGCGCGCCACAAAATCGTAAACCTCAACGTGCGCAGGCATACTCTTGTAATCTAGCCGGAAACCTGAAAAACCGATGTGCATGTACGCTTTGGCTTCAATGTACGTCGGATTTGCTTTTTCAACAAGTTCAGCGTACCCATCAACTGTTTCCATGTTAAGCCCTTTCACCAATGTCATGCGAATCACGGTGGGGCATCGAAAACTCGGCAAGAAACAAAGAGTTTCATTCAACTTTGTCCAAGCGTTGGGGAAATGAGGACGGCAAACGCGCCTGAACACTTTTTCGTTTGGCGCACAGACAGACACGTAGAGCTGTGTTGGCTCTTCGTTTAATTCAGCAAGTTCATTGGGCATAGTACCATTGGACACAAGAAACGTGGTAAACCCCCTATTGTGAAATGTGCGGATCAACTCTCCGAGAGGCTCGTAAAGCGTCGGTTCCCCAGTCAAACTTATGGCAACATGCCTAGGCGTTAAGGCTTCCGTGAACTTCTTCCAGTTCGTTTTCGGGTTCCCGCTGTATCCGCTCAAGATTGCATTCTGCGCCTTCAGACTACCTTGCGCAATTTCTTCAGCAGAATCCCAGTTTGGCAGTTTCATCTCATCCCATTTGATTTGCAGGTCTCCGCTCTGTGCTCTCCAACAAAACAGGCACTGTTGCGTGCAGTAAAAAAGCGCAGGTGTCATTTGGATGCACTGGTGTGATTTTATCCCATAAAACTTCTGTTTGTAGCACGGTCTGTCATGGATTAGCGCTTCGTAAAGCCACTTACACCGTTTAACCGCTGAATGCTTGCCTACGAGATGGTAATTTTGTTTCTTTAATGCTTTCAATAGCGAAGGTGGAACCGAATTCTCCAAGATGCTTCACGGACACATAGCAGTGTTGCTTTTTAAAGTTGACTAGTTGAAACCGTTTTATAAAATAGTCTCGCCTAATTAAGCCGTTGAAAAACCAGTTTGAATAGTGCGCTCGACTCGTTCTACTGCTTTCTCTCTTCTTAGTATTTCTAGCATAACGAAACCATTTGAGATTGTTATCAAACCTGAAAGGCAAAGTTTAAAATGGTCTCTTAATAGTAAATGTTCAACCGCGATGAGAAAGTCTGCTGAATACAGGAGTAGTTTGGTTTGAATAAAAAAACTATTTCAATTACTCTCTTAGTTTTAATGAGTGTTGGCTTTCTCTGCATGCCGCTTTCGCTAGTTCTGGGACAAACTGGTGTGAGCATATATTTAGTGAGCCCTGAGGAACAAGGAATTGTAGCTCAAACTGTTAACCTTCAAGGCATTATCAGCACCAAAAATGGTGCGTACCAAATTTGGTTTGGCAACAAACTTGTTGTAAGCAGCAATTCAGAAGGGTACTACGTAAATGCAAACTTCACAATCCCCGAACTTCCAGGAGACTCGTATTCAATAGTCCTACAAGATGTCGCCCAAAATGTCAACGACACACAGGATTTCACTATATCCCAAGCATATTATATCAAACCGATTGTTCCCCCCTCACCTGCGCAGCTGCAAGAAGGAAGCAGCGTGGTGCTAAATGTTACTCTCACAGGAGGGCAACCAGACACACAATATGACGTGAACATAACCGTGACGCTTCCAGACCCCCTCAACACGGATTATTCAAAGCTAATTACGCTCCCAAGCACAACTCAAACAGGGACCACACAAGCCCAACTCACTTATCCAGACGCCACTTTTCAACCTGAAGGCTCACTTACTAATTACACAGGTTCATACAAATTATATTTTAACGAGACTCAACTGTTGGCAACAGATCAGTTTTTCGTGGGTTTCACTGACTTGAGCGAATATCACAGAGACCAATATGTGACGATACACGCGATAGGATATCAACCTAACGAAGGCGCAACAATAACCATTACATACGCGAAAACCGGCGCGAACGTGCACTCTGAAGCGGTAACTGCCTCAAGCGGAGGCATAATTGACGCAAATTGGACAGTTCCATCCGACGCGTTAATTGGTGATTACAATATAACCATCACACCGCAGAATACGCCTAAGCTTGTACTTGATTCACAGCTCTTCACTGTTCCAGGCTATCTTGTTAAGGTTCGAACTTTGAACTTGGCAGGTGGCACTGTTCCTAAAATAATGGTTGAAGCCCTTGACCAAGCTACAAGCACAAGGTATAACAGTACAAGTGGCGGTGATGGAATAGCCAGTTTGAACCTTGAAAAGGGCAACCATGCCATAAGCGCGTTCTGGAATGATGTGAAAGTCGGCGGAATAAATGCGACTATAGCTGGAGAAAGCTCGTTCGATTTACCGTGCGAGTTGGCTAATCTTGAAATAACTGTCCAAGATGGAAACGGGAATTTAATACCCTTCGTTAGTCTAGATATCACATACCAATACGTTACAACGAAAGAAAGCACATCAAAAACTGGTAGCGCCTCGGGTCAGACAGGTCTTTTGGGAACTTTCACTTTGAACTCTACTCTCACGGGACTAAGTTACATCATCAATGCTTCTATTTACGGCGTAGTTTTCAACATAGGCAACAACACTGCT
>JBHLSA010000300.1:0-2695 GCA_048882025.1 Candidatus Thorarchaeota archaeon
CGTGGTATTGATATCGCCCCTACTGTATTGAATTGCCTCGGCGTCAATCAGCCCGGCCACATGACAGGAAAAAAACTCTTGCAAACGTAATTAATCTCCAGCCTCCCACCTGTGCCCGGGATTGTAATTCATTCACACTGCAAGGGATCTTTTTTATTCTTTACCGGCATTGTCGGGGGTATTCAGTCCTGCCTAAGCTCAAAATCCATAAAAAAGGTCATTGCGAGGAGCGAAGCGACGCGGCAATCTCCAACAAATAATCAATAATAACTTATCAATAATCATTTGCGAGGGGGACCCAGACGTCTTATTTAAACAAATCACTTGACAAGTCCTTCCAGCTTGGATTATCATCTGTACATAAAAGCTTGATTAACAACTGGGGATTTCTCGTAAAAAACGCCTAAATCCTGACAACTGGCGATTTAGCCCGTGAGAAGTATGAAGACGAAGTCGAATGTTTACTTTCTCTCTGGGCCGGTAACTTTTTTTTATTTTTTCTATCAACATTTACCGCCCCATAAACGGCTATAAAGTGATAAGAATAAAAAAGTAAGGTGCGATCTTTCGCACCAATTTTTCTAAATCAGCAACAAAGAGTGTCGAATATTATTATGTTGGCTTTCATAGAATCTTGAAAGGAATTCAACCAATGACAACACAAAATATTTATGGAGGCATTGTACATGTTGTTTATATCAGTACAAACATTGGAGAAAGTTGTAAGCATTGCAGTGAGTGGGTGGGTACAGATCGTTTCGCAGAATCAGTGAATCACTACATTGAGAAACACAAGTATAGACTTTTACATGTTGGATCAGAATGTGATTCAGATTCAGAAGGAAAACCTTGCCATCACACAGTGGCAGTTCTGGGTAAATCATCTTAGGAATCATTAAATGAAAGAAATCTGCGTCTGGTGTTTTATATAGACTGTATAATAATTGTTATGCAAAGAAAACAAAGGAAAATATCATGCAAGTAGCCAACCTTGTATTGGAATTCGTTAAAGTTATCATTTCGTGGCCAATAGCAGTGTTTGTTCTAGGTCTGCTTTTTATTCGTACCTTCAAAGATCCACTCTCCGATTTCTTTCGTCGTATTGTGCGAGGTCAAGCCTATGGTGTCCGAGTTGAAGCAGCTACTCCCTCAGAGCAGCGCAAAGAAGCACAGGAATCCGAGGCATTCAAAACACCCGATGAAGTGGAGAAATACGTAAAAGAAAATCCTAAGGAAGTTATCGCTCAATATCTGAGGGTTCAAAATGGCTATTGGTTTGAACGCGCATACAATCTAATATACGGAACACAAATATCCCTCTTGGAGTATTTGCAGACCAAAGGGGCAGATGGAGACAAATATGTGAACCTTGTCCCTTTCTATACAGAGTTCCTGTCACGTTCCAAATTCCAGACAACGCAGTTTGCAGATTATCTAGCGTTTCTCGCTGAAATGCGATTTATTGAGTACGAAGGTCAGGATACCGACCTCAAAGTTCATATAACTCCCTACGGGATCAATTTTCTCAGCTATATCCAAGGTCAATATTCAACATCATACAAACATCGGCCATTTTAGAAAAATAGAGACACGCGGAATCATTCAATGAAAAGTTTGTGCAGAAAAGCAAGAAGCAACGGGAGCGTGTTATACAGAATGTATTATCATTGATAGGCAAGAAGAGAGAAATATGAAAACAAACACAAAATGTCTGTGCTGCAAAGAAGGAATACCAAAGGAACGACCGCGCAAATGCCCCTGTTGTGGCCATGATTTTCAGGGAAACGGATGGGATGGCATAGATGCACATTGGAGAGCAAAGCATGAAGATTACATGTCATATGAGAAGTTCTGGTTATCTCTATGCAGCGAGCACAAGAGTTGAGCACGTGGAATCATTTAATTAACGAGATTTAGTAGAAAAGAAGTAAGCAACGGTAACTTGTTATAAAGTATAAGTAAGTTTGTGTTTCACGTTTTATTAAAATTGTATAAGCATCATTAGGCATGGGAGACAATTCATGATAAAAATCAATTCAGCAACTGTAGATGGAGGTCGGATATGGGTAGTAGCTCACCAATTAATCGACCGTAACAACTGGGGACATGATGTACGTCCTATTAATATTCTGGCCTTTCTGGGGCAGAGAATTCAATCTGGAAAGAAAAACGTCATATTTACCCTTGGCATGGCATTGGAGAATAAACTGGCTAGTGCCCACAAGTCACATCGTGACTTTGTCTCTTGTGCTACAGCAATTGGAGATGTCTCGCCCGATCCCTATATCCGAAGCTATATAGATGATCAAAACTTCATGAGTTCCTTGGAATGCCACCTTCACACTCTCTATACCTGTCTTGAGGTTGTAGCTGAGATGAACCGAGTCTTTACGCCTAATATGCCCAAAGGCTTCCGTAAACAAGCCAAGAAGTTTCCGCCATTCTCTTTTAAGGACCAAATATGGTTACAATCTCTTTATGACTTAAGAAGTGAACTTACTCATTACAGCTCCGCCTTACCACTACGCCGACAAGGTAAGCTAATTATTGAGTTTCGGTCTGATCGTCAACTCGAACTACACACCAAGGGACGAACCGAAATATCTGTCGAAGGTGTTATGCAGTTCTTTCCACAACTGCTCAAGTTCCTTGATGAATGGGCTTCAGGAATCCTTGAAAGACTTCCTGAAGATGG
>JBHLSA010000301.1:0-2691 GCA_048882025.1 Candidatus Thorarchaeota archaeon
TGTAATTATTGGCGGTGGATATATCGCAGCTGAATATAGCCACTTCCTGGCTGCAATGGGTTCTAAGGTCATAGTACTACAACGTGCACCACGATTAGTACCTCAAAATGAACCTGAAATCTCATTAATTCTTCAAAAATCGCTATCAAAACGTATGAAGATTTACACGAATATTGCAGCAATTGAAGTGAAACAGACAACTTCTGGAGATACTGTTATTGGAGAAAATACACAGACTGGAGAACAAATGGAATTTACTGGAGAACGTATCTTAATTGCGACCGGACGAAGATCCAATGCAGATGTTCTCAAAGTAGAGAAAACTGGTGTGAAAACTGATGACAGAGGATTCATAGTTGTCAATGATTTTCTGGAAACAAGTAAAAAGAACATTTGGGCTCTTGGTGATGTAACAGGTCGATACATGTATAAACACGTTGCTAACCGGGAAGCCCAAATAGCTTGGAATAACGCAGTCAGTGATCAAAAACAGAAGATGGAATATCATGCAGTGCCTTATGCTGTATTTTCGTATCCTCAAATTGCAGGCGTAGGGCTAACAGTTGCTGAGGCCGCACAGAAGTCAGAGATTCTAATTGGTACAGCCCAATATTCAGATGTCGCAAAAGGTGAAGCCATGGTAGAAGAGGAAGGGTTTGCTAAGGCTATCGTAGAAAAGAGTACTTACAAAATTCTTGGATTTCACATCATTGGCCCATATGCAGCAATGCTCATTCAAGAAGTCGTTGATATTATGGCTTTGGGAGGGAACATGTGGACCCTTGCTCAAGGAATGCACATTCACCCAGCGCTCACGGAATTAATTGTAACAACACTCGGGAATCTTTATGACCCATCTCATCTTCATCATCATGAACATGGTCACGAATAAGGTGATATCAACACATTGAGTTCGAAAGTTGTAGTGATAATTACATCAAGTGATAAAGAGGTTGTCCAAACGGCTTTAATGTACGCAAAGAACACTTTGAAGTATGGATGGCTTGAGGATGTGAAGACTATTCTCTTTGGACCCTCTGAACAGTTAGTTGCGAATGATCCCGAATTAGCTTCAGAAGTTAGAGAACTTTGTGCTTCTGGAGAAGGACTTGCTTGTAAATTCATTTCTGATAATGCAGGAACATCCAAATCATTAGCTCAGCTAGGATTGAAGATCGAATATGTTGGCAATATCATCGCCAACCTCATCAAAGATGATTATGTACCCATGGTCTGGTAATCTGACCTTTGTTAGATAGCTATACAGGTTTCGGTTCTAGTTACACCATCTACACTGTGGACACCTTCCATCAATTGCCGAAGATCCTCTGTTGATGGAAGAACAGCGTAGGCAATGACATCATAGGGTCCAGTAACTACATTTGATCGATCCACACCCGAAATCTTCCCAATCGCTTGGGCTACTTCCCAAACCTTTCCGGCTTCAACCCGGATTAGAATGTAAACGACCACAGGCAATTCTCACACCACACCAAGATATTGCCTACCCAAGATATTAATCTAATAGATGGGAATAGGTTTGCACTCACAACACAACCCGAGATGGATTTTGATGCCTAGTCCCCAAAAATTGAATTCTCAAAACCTATTCGAAATCATTCAGAATCGGAGGTCACTGCGACAATTCCTCGACAAGCCTATTTCCGATGAAACGCTCAAACAAATCCTGACTGCAGGATTTCGTGCACCCTTCGCAGCTCAACTCTGCAGTGTCATATATACCTGCGACTCGAAAAAGATTAAACAGCTCAGTCGAATAGGGGTTTATCCAACAACTCAAGTTTTGATGTTTTTTCTCATAGATTTATATCGTCTTGAAAAAATAATGAACCAACGAGGACACGTCTACAATTTTGATGATGCATTTGCACTTTGGCTTGGACTGCAAGACGTGTCTCTAGTGGTGGAAAATCTCATACTAGCGGCAGAAGCCATCAACTTGGGTTCAGTTCTCTTAGGTGCTGTACCACATTTTGCTGATCAAATTGCTGAAATATTTAAAATTCCAAATCGTGCTTTTCCTGTAGTGGGATTATGCCTGGGTTACCCTGACCCCCATGAGCATACTGAGATCCGTCCACGATATCCGCTTACCTTCAGTGTCTACAAAGACAAGTATCGTGATTCGACAAATGCAGAACTACTTAGTGCCATGAATGTGATGGATCAGGGTTATCTTGCACAAAACTACTATCGGGAACGGAATGCTAAGATTCCTCTTAAAACAGGAGCTGACAAAATTGATTACGATACTTATTCGTGGTGTGAACATATCTCTCGTAAGTTTATTCATGGAGGGTACTCGAAAACTCGACTCCTTGAGATTCTTCGTAAACATGGGTTCAAATTCGATTTAAGACAAGACTAGTTA
Organism: Candidatus Thorarchaeota archaeon; assembly: GCA_048882025.1. Lineage (GTDB taxonomy): Archaea > Asgardarchaeota > Hermodarchaeia > Hermodarchaeales > Hermodarchaeaceae > Hermodarchaeum. The sequence goes on from JBHLSA010000301.1 coordinate 2,393, forward strand.
GGAAAATGAGGACCTGAAAGAACCGGAAACTGATCCATCTGTTTTTTGAGTGCCTCAAGTTTATTGAGTAGTTCCTGGTGCATTGCCGTGATACTAATAATGACGGTGCCGTCTAAACTCTGTTTTTCAGCAAGCATCCCAGCTTCATCCTGAAGTCGCCCTGCCACGGAAACCATATCCGCGAGACGTTGAATCATGCTTTTCATTAGCGTATCAGTTTCGCTGATAACCACTCGATCTGAGCGAAAAATCGATTTAACATCAAAAGCATTGAAACTCAGTGGTTTGTCTGTAAATTG
>JBHLSA010000302.1:0-2681 GCA_048882025.1 Candidatus Thorarchaeota archaeon
CAATTCTCGATTCTCACAACCTCACTACAACCACAATTCAAGCGACGGGATTGGCTGAAGGTATTTACTATTTCCGAGTTCGAGCCATCGATAATGAGGAAACTCCCAGCCAATGGAGTAATATCGAATTCATAGAAATCCAAATCCCCGTTATTACACCACCGCCGACCCTACCAGCTATTCCGGGATTTCCATTTGAAGCTCTCCTTTTGGGATTAGCTCTTTGCCTTGGAATTAGCCTGATCTATCGAGTAAAGCGCCATCAAAAACGGGTTCACATCACCTAATTTAATTGAATCGGCTTCTTATCCGATGTTGTCCGTAGGCTATACGACCACCATCTTTTTCTTGCATTTTTTCAGGCTTTTTAGTGATTTTTAGATATTCTTGTTCTTAGCAGTGAGTATCCTTTTGGTAAAAAAGATACCATTAGCCCCATAATCATTAAGCAACTGAGTCCTATCCATGGTCCAAATTCCGGACCAAACCATAATACTCCCCAGATCCAAAATCGGAAATAAGGTGCCCAAACTGTCAGGGTGAAGAATATCATCAATATCCGTGAGCATAGTTGGATCAATTGTTTCGATTGCTGGTGAAGGGGTGTTTTGTCAGCTTTGGCTTTGCCATTGTAAAGGGTAATTAACACTTCAGACTGATAGGGAGCTAAAAGGAATGCAAAGATGACTCCGATATCAGCAGGAACGATGAGAAAAGCCAGGTCGAGAAAAACGACAGCAAGGAAGCCTCCTATCGTATAATAGATTGCTGTGTGAAGCACGGGCGTCCAGGCTAGTGCCATAAGGTTGGTTCGGATATTATCACGAGGTGACATTTGTCCAATTACCCAGAGTGCAATCCCTAAAACCAACGGAGTAAATGTAGGGCGAAGAAGAAGGCGCAAATCTACACTAGGTCCATATATGGACTGGGACATTGCCAAATAGATGGATTGGCTGATTACAAGCACGGTGATAAATACTGTGAAGGTCTTTTCGAGGCGTTCAAGGCGGTCAGATTCCTTTTCAGAAAATTTCTCTACACTATCTTCAGGAGATTTTTGTGAACCGTTGTCATTCAATATTTTCTCTTCCAATTTTTATTATACTGATTACGTTGGAATCAAGGAATTCGCTTTCATCTAAGTGGGTATGGAAATAATAGATTTTTGGGAAAGTGGTTCTGGATTTTTGATCGGTACAAGCACCTAAGTGCCGGTCATTTGTTCAATGACAATCATTTCGTTAATATTTTTGATTGGCAACCCAATCGGGATTCTGAAAGAGTAGATGTCGATGACATATTTCCCAGGGTCTATTTCCCCGAGCGACGCATTTAGTTGGTGTTCAATGGGAAGTTTATCTTCAGATGACGTGGTGTCGTTCACAAGGGTATGGTGTGTTGGAACAGGACATCAAGGCCCTTTTCTAGCCTGAAAAGCATCGAAGCTGAATCAATCTCCAATCATCATAAAGAAGGCTTTAATACTTGAATTTGCCTTTATTTCCAAGTTTGATTTGCAGCGGGACTCAGATTGCCTACTGGACTTCATGTAAAAACAGTTTGAGTTGCACAAAGCAAATCACAGGAACGTGATTATCTTGGTTAGGAAGAATCGATTTTTAATCTTGGTCCTTGTGTGTTTAATGGGTTCATTGTTCTTTTTCCACAATGGTTCATTAAACCTCTACGATAACACACATGCCTTAGACAGCAACTTTGCTCCTGTTCAGGAACAACACATTGTATTCGATGAATCGCACTCACCTTACTGGAACAACTACATAGCTACAGAGTACAACAATTTCTCAACCGATATGGTCGCCCAAGGCTACACGGTTGAAGCAATGGCTACTTGGAATCCAGCAACCATCATGTCCGCGGATATCTTTATCACTGTAACACCCAGTTCCTCATACACTCCAGCCGAGCGAGCATTTCTACATGAATTTGTAGCACATGGAGGCGGGCTGTTCATCATCGGTGACCGACTGAATGTTGGTTCTGATATTGCAGGATACTTCAAGGTTACCATGAGTAATGATCCCCTTTCCGATCTCAACGATTACTTTATTCAGGACTATTGGGTCGTATGGAACCGGTCAGGCAATTTTGGTGACCACCCAATTACAGCTGGCGTATCGCGGGTGGAAACCTATTATGGTGACGGACTCCTTCGGTATCCAATGGAAAGCACCCCTCTTCTGATTACAGATGCAGATGACCTCAGTCGATATGATAACAGTGGGAATGTCGCAAGTGGCATTGCTGGGCTAGTCGCCTTTGAATACCATCTTGGTCTAGGTCGTATCGTCGTTTCAGGTGACGGTGACTGTTGGACACGAGCTGATACTGATTCCGATGGCACAACCAACTACTTTGATAGTGATAATGAGATTCTTGCACGAAACATCATCCACTGGCTGGCGCATCCTGTCATTCCTGAAAAGACAATTATCTTCGATGAAAGCCATATGCCCTTCTATTCCATTCAAGTGGCTCCTGTTCAGATTGATGTCCTTTTTGACGAGACACATACACCGTGGAATGTAATCGATGCTGACAACGATGACATCTTTGGCTATGAAGATGACTTTTCTGGATTTGGTGACTTTGCCCAAATCCTTGAAGGCGCAGGTTTTGGCGTCGAAAATATGACCTCTTGGAGTACTTCGACAATC
>JBHLSA010000303.1:0-2665 GCA_048882025.1 Candidatus Thorarchaeota archaeon
GAGTAAAAGGCAAGTAACCGCATTCAGCAAAATTTCTTTGCCTATTGTTCAAACAACATATCATTATGCAAATACTATGAAAACGAATCCTACGCTTCTGCTTCGAGGGATAACGGATCCTACATCTTCAGCAAATGCACCGATCTGAAAATCCAATGGTCATTCAGGAATCAGTTCATTCTCTCATTCAATAACATTATTAGTTTCGGATTCACCTATTCCAATCAGAGGGAACAAGATACGTCCAAAAATGAGCAGCGAAAAGACTTCGGAAAGGAAATGGAAACTTACTTCGAAGAAGAACGGATTTCTTCTGACTCGTTGCCTACAGCGAAACCTAAACAAATTCTATCAAAATGGATGGCGAAGCACTGGAAAAAATTCATTATTGCAGGACTCACAATTCTTGTACTCTGGATAATCTGGCTCTTATTATTTTCAGGTGTTTCGTGGGAATGGGTACCTGAATCTGAATACACAGGGCCAGGTTTAGTGGGAATAATATCCAATATATTCGCTATCACTGGAGGCGCTCTTATTGGATTTGGACTAGGTGGTTTTCACCAAGCTAAAAAAAAATTAAGACAATTATGAACCTGTTTGAATTGTCTGCTTTGCCATAATTATAGCCGTTGTTTGGTGTATCATTGGGATTTGTGTATTAGTGGTGATGCTCCGTAAAGACCTCACAAGCTCATTGCATCACTCCGATGCTAAATCGGTTCATCAGTTTGATGACTCCGATTTTGAAAAAGTTTCCAATCACAAAGAATAGGAGCGCATATCCCCAGATAAAAGCTGCAAGCCCCCACCCAATCGCAGGCATAAGAATACCATAAACAGCCATGGTAGTCGCTAGTAACTGTGTGAGTTCTGCTGTTAAGAAAAGTCGAAGGGCAGGTAATGGCCGATGCCAAAAAGAATGCGATCTAGTTCGAGTTAGAAATATGGTCATATGACCAGCTACTGCAAGTTTAAGAAAGATTAGTGTTTGAAGTGTTAAGGGATCGAGGTGGAATACAACCAAGCCAAAGTAAAGCATCCCATAGCTGGCAATAACTCCTAAGAAACCAAGACAGGTTGCAAGGATTAAAATCCTTGAGGTGTCCCAGCGAACAGGTTTACCGGGGAGCATTGTGTTATCGAAGGCGATCATCATGATGGGCAAATCATTGAGTAAAGCTAGAACGACAATCATAATTGCGTTTATTGGATAAAAATTGAAGAGGAGAATAGAAAAGGCAAGAAAGAATAGCACGCGTATAGTTTCAGCAATACGATACATGGAATAACTATTCATCCGCTCAAAGATTTGCCGGCTTTGCTTGATTGCATCAATAATGGGGCAAAGTCCTGAATCTGTAAGAACTAGGTCCGCTGCTGATTTCGCTGCATCTGTGGCACCAGCCACCGCAATACCGGTATCTGCCTTTTTTAGAGCAGGCGCATCGTTGATACCATCTCCTGTCATTCCTACAACATGGTTCTTTTTTTGCAGGAGTTCCACGATATGATATTTATGTTCAGGAAACACCTGCGCGAATCCGTCCACTTTTTCCACAAGTTCCTGAACTTCATTATCAGATTTTTCTAAAAACTCTGAAGCCTGTAAAATGTTTGTGCCTAACTGAATTTCCTGAGCAATCTGTTTAGCAATAGCTACATGATCGCCTGTCACCATCTTAACATCTAATCCCATGGTTTGAGCTGTTGTAATCATATCCGCAGAATCATCACGAGGAGGATCATATAAGGCAATTAATCCTACAAACTGCCAAGTTCCTTTTGAATCAGTCTTGGCCACGCCTAAAGCTCGAAACCCTTTCTGTGCAAAAGCATTTACTTGGTCATCGATATCCTTAGATAACATCTTTTTATCCGCGATTAAAGCGAGAATAACTTGAGCTGCACCTTTGGAAACCTTGAACTGATCTTTCCCCACCTCTCCTATTGTAGCTTCCGTACATTTTGTAAATGGGTCAAATGGCTTAAATGCTAAGATCTCAATTGACGAAGTTTGGTCATTATCAGATTTTTCAGCCTTATCTTTGATAATGATTGCCGTATCAATCGGGTCTTTATCTTCTTCCCGAGAAGCAAAGGCTGCCAGTCTGATGACATCATGTTTTGTGAAGTTCTTTTGCGAGATAACTTCCGCAACAGCGATTTCATTTTTCGTAATCGTACCTGTTTTATCTGAGCATAGGATATCGACACCAGCCAATTCTTGAATGGTCCGAAGTTTTGAAACGATGATGCCACGTTTAGTCAAACTGATTGCACCAACCGCCAAGGTTACAGAAAGAACCGCTGGTAGTGCAACAGGAATTGCAGCGACTAAGAGCACTAAGGAAAACTGCAGTGTCTCTAGAACAGATTCATAGCGAAGAAAGGATGCTACAAAGACTAAGGCTACCAGGGCGACCGCGATAAGGATTAGATAATTTCCGATTCTTATTACACTCTCTTGGAAATGGCTGCGGGTTTTCGCTTTCTCTACAAGTTGTGCAGTTTTGCCGAAGTAGGTTTGCATCCCGGTGGTGACGACGAGGCCATTCATTTCGCCCTTTCGAACAATGGATCCTGAATAAGCAACATCTTCTCCTTTTTTTTCAACAGGAAGTGACTCACCGGTTAAAGCAGATTCATCTGTTTGTAGATAATC
>JBHLSA010000304.1:0-2655 GCA_048882025.1 Candidatus Thorarchaeota archaeon
CGAGCAGATTCTTTCTCAAGCGTTAATTGGGTTTCTAACAGTTTAATTAGCTGATCATTAGTCATATTTTTCATTTCTCCGAAAGCTTATCGACGAGATCATGGTAATATGATTGCACCTTGGTTCCCGTTCGGGTGTCCATTGCCTTAAATTCTTTGGCTAGTTTATTCATCTCTGATTGGGACAAAAGTTTGGTTGCCGCAGGAAAAAGCTTCTTGTCTTCAAGTTCGATGTGAGGTTGTATTAACTCAATATAACTATCTAAACACTTTATGACCCGTTCACGAGCTGGCCTATCACCCGCGAACATGGGTCGGGCAAAACGCCGCAAGTCCGTTATGTAGGCTAGCAAATACATGTGTTCTTCAAGGAGTTTATCAATTAAATCATTAAATTCAGAGGTTGTTGTGTGTTCAATAATGGCTGGAAAAAGAACCTGCTCTTCTTTTCCATGATGAATGATATCTGCATAAGTGCTCCAAAAGTCGACGAGCCACCAATACCGTCGAGGTTGAATAAGGCTTCCAGCACTAATTTCTTCTCGGAAATTCTTTGTTTTAGTAATAGCTCTCTCAATTAATCGGTGCTCATTGATAAGGTGTTTAATGGGTTGCATTTTCATTGGCTCCTCCTTTTTGTGTCATAGAATGAATTATTGGGTTATAAAAACCTTTGATTTGCTGATTATTCTAGAGAGTGACTTGGACGAGTTTGAATGGTTCTGGAATTATAACCTGAACTTGTGGAAGAGTATTTTCAATTAATTTCTGAAATTTCTGAGTTTCTCGAGTACCCCCATGGACGGCTACAGCAATGGTGGGTTGTAGGTCTATTGCTTTTTGTAATGCCGTTTCAGGTGTACAAGACGGTGAAGGTTCACCAGTAGGTAGAAAGGCGACATCAGCAGGATACTTCGATAAAGGTACATATCCCGAATCGGCTCCATGAAATAGGCGCAAGGAATCTGTTACCACCCGAAATAGGGTTATTGGGCGAGGGTGAACTCCAACGATGGCATCAATGTTAAAATCACCAATTCTGATAGGTGCACCTTCTTTAGCAGTAATAAGAAGCTCGGAAGGGATGCGGTTGGCTAAATCATTGGCCACTTGGGGCTCAGCGACGACAAATGCATTATGAGTTTTTACCATCCGTCGAGCTCCTGGACGATGGTAGTGATCCCAGTGAGTATGTGAGTAAAGCAGAAGATCTAAGTTGGTAATCATTTCTTCTGCCTCTCTCTTCACGAACTTACCTAAATCGAATCCTATAGTAGCCTTGTGTGTTCGAAGAAGAATTCCAGACCATCCAAAATATGTAAAGGCAATTTCTTTTGGTCTCACTTTTTTATCGAATAATTCTTTTATTGCCCTCAACGATGCTTCTTGATCTGGCATTAGTTAACAACCTTGCCAAAGATATCAGCAACATAGATAACTACTTTGTTGTCTATGTGTAAAGAGAATCTTGCCTTTCCATAAACAATAAGAGCCAAACTGAAAACGCAATAGAATTTCTTGGAGTCGGGTGACAAAAATGGTTCAGCCTCGCCCTCGATATCTTGTCTTTATAATAGGCATTATCATGATGGTAGGTGGCCTATCTCTTGCTTGGGGAATGCAAAATAATTTCGGTTTTGTTCAGACATCTGAAGTGACTCTTGTCACTGCAGAGGGCGTACCCATTGCTGGTACACTTCAAATTCCGGTTGCTGCTTCTTCGTCGTCGCCATTACCCGGTGTTGTTGTAATCCATGGTTCTATGGGCACTAAAGAATGGATTATGGGCTTTGGTATTGAACTTGCCCGGCGCGGTTTTGTTGTTCTCTCTATAGATGCGGTTGGTCATGGCAATTCAGGTCCAAGTCTTGGCTTGGGTACTGACCGTGGAGGAATTGTTGCTCTCGAATTCCTTGATAGCCTTCCATATGTAAGCACAATTGGAATGATAGGTCACAGCATGGGTACTGGCATAGCCACACAAGCCATTAACAGCACATCTGTCCAAGTAGACAGTTTTGTCGTTATCGGAGGTTGGGCTTGGGGCAACGCATCTTTACCCCATAACATGCTGGTCGTTACTGGATTATATGATGAACTATTTGATATTCCTGATCTACTAAATTCATTAGCCGAACCCTTCAATACTACGGCTCCTGTTGTTCCAGGACAATTATATGGTGATTTTTCACTTGGAACGGCTCGAAAGGTGATAATTCCTCTAGCCAACCATCTTTTCGAAATCATAGATCCATTCGCAATTAGTGAATCCGTTGAATGGCTTATGAATAGTCTAAAAGGATCACCTGATATTTATTGGATACCTAGTCAAAACTTCATCTATCCACTTTGGATTGTTGGCGGATTTCTTGCTTGTCTGGGTATTTTACTTTCTCTTTTTGCACTACTTCTCATTATTATCAACATTGGATTTTTCCGCCAAATCAGACATTCCCCTAACTCGGTATATTCGATTAGTACCCCCCTGTATTTCGGATTAGGCCTACTTTATGGAGTAATTGGTCTAATAGCCTTGTTTGCTTTCTTGATTATCGATCTTCCTATTTATTTTCCACAAGGCATGGGACTATCAGTAGCTCTGGGGCTCTTTGGAGGTGGAATCATAGCCCTTATCATGCTTTTTGGTATCAAGTAC
>JBHLSA010000305.1:0-2635 GCA_048882025.1 Candidatus Thorarchaeota archaeon
GGTATACTCATGCACAATCCGAGACCCTTCGCAGAAAAGGTCTGCTAACATTATAGCCTAAAACTGTTTCTTTCAGGCCAATGTAAGTTGAAATTTTTTAACTGAATCCCACTTGTAGTCGAGTGCTTTTAAATAATCGGCATACCATATCATTGTGAAAATTAATGTCGAAGAGAGCTCGCAAAAAACTTGAGCACAAGGAAAGAAGAATTGAAAGGCGAGATAAAATGCTTGATCATGACTTCTCGTCCGAAAGAGCTACTTTAGAGGAGGTTTTTGATCAGGCAACACGACTGGTCATTTATGGCTTCTTCAAAAGGGGAGTTTTATTCGAGGTTCACGGAGTGGTGAATGCAGGTAAGGAAGCAAGAATCTACTGGGGGAAAAACAAGGAGGGTAAAGATTTGGCTGTCAAGATTTATCTCACTTCTTCTGCCGAGTTTCGTAAAGGCATGCTAAAATACATTGAAGGCGACTACCGATTCAAGGGGGTCAAAAAGGACACCAGATCGTTAATTTACACTTGGGCACAAAAGGAATTTAGGAATTTGCAGCAAGCTTTCCAGGCAAAAGTGAGGGTACCCGAACCCATAGCAGTAAAAGATAATGTTTTAGTAATGGAATTTATCGGAGAAAATGGGGTTCATGCTCCTTCCTTAAAGGAACAACCGCCTGAAAAGCCAAGCGAGACATATGATCGACTAATAAAATATTTAGCTCTTCTTTACGGCAAGGCTAAACTAGTTCATGGAGATCTAAGTGAATACAATATAATGCTTTGGAGAGGGAACCCAGTAATATTTGATATGGCACAAGCAGTTCCTTTGACCCATCCTATGGCAGAATTTTTCCTGAGCAGAGACATAGCTAATTTGAATCGATACTTCAGTCATTTGGGTGTCGCGACTTCTTCGATAAAGGAAATCTTCGAGAGGATTGTTAGTTAAAATGTCAAAACCGAATATGTTCGTAAGAATTCCAAAGGATCGTGTAGGCGTTTTAGTGGGTCCAGACGGAAAAGTTAAGCAGAAAATTGAAGAAAAACTCTTTGTTGAATTACGGGTTGAGAGTGAATCGGGCGGAGTTACAATATATCTGTCAGAAAAAGCTGAGGACCCTTCCTTGCTTTTCAGGGCTAAAGATATTGTAACTGCAGTGGGAAGAGGGTTCTCGCCTGACTATGCGTTTCGCCTTATTCGCAACGAAGATGATATTTTCGACATGATAGATTTACGTACAATATTTGGACGATCTGAATCAGACATTAGGCGCGTAAAAGGAAGAGTAATCGGCGCAAATGGCAAGACTCGAAAGTTGATTGAGGAATTAACTGAAGCAAGCGTAGTTATATATGGACACACCATAGGTTTCATAGGTACTTTTGAACAGGTTGAAGTTGCAAGAAACGCTGTAAATATGCTAATTGAAGGAAGTCAGCACCAATCGGTCTACAAATACCTGCAAAGGAAACGTCGCCTGTTTAAGAAACAGAAACTGAAGCTATGGGAAGAAAAGCCAAAAGAGTACTAGTTGGAGCGAATGAAATTAAGTGAGTTATTTCCGTTCTTGGCATGCCTTTAAATTAACGATTATCCTTACTTTCTTAACCTTCTCTGGAGAGAAGTGAACAAGTATTCCCAGGCAGCGTAATAGGAAAGGACGGTTACTAATGACCAAGACTTATAGAATTGCAGTTTTGAAGGGAGATGGCATAGGACCCGAAGTCACTGAAGCAGCGATAATGGTTTTGAAATCTGTTCAGTGCATCTCCGAATTCGAGTTTAATTTCCTCTATGGAGAAGCTGGTTATCATTGTATATCTGACCACGGTACCAATCTACCTGATAAGACCAAGAAATTGCTTAAAACAACGGATGCTTGTCTTAAGGGACCCATGACAACACCAGAGACGCCAGGTGCTCCAGTAAGTGCAGCGGTTAAAATCAGAAAGTTGTTCAATCTCTATGCTAACGTGAGGCCTTGCCGCACATACCCAAACGTGGAAGCTTTAAAACCAAACATTGATCTGATTGTGGTTCGCGAGAATACTGAAGGTATGTACTCAGGAATCGAATATGAAATAGCTCCCGGAGAGGCCATTGCTCTCAGAATAATTACTAAGAGAGCTTCGCTGCTTGTTGCAGATTATGCCTTTAAATTGGCTGAAACAAGAAAGAGACATTTAACCTACGTACATAAAGCCAACATATTGAGAGTAACAGATGGTATATTCAATAATGCTGTTAAAGAGGTTGCCCTGCAACATCCAAATGTGAGATTGGATGACCTCCATATAGATGCTGTAGCTATGCATCTTGTTAAAAAGCCCGAAACCTTCGATGTAATTGTTACAACAAATCTTTTCGGCGATGTAATATCCGACGAAGCTGCTCAAGTTACCGGAAGTTTGGGTTTAGCGGCAGGTGCAAACATAGGCAAGAAATATGGGATGTTCGAACCTGTCCATGGGTCTGCACCTAAATATGCGGGCATGAATCGTGTAAATCCTACAGCTACTATAATGGCAGCAAAACTGATGCTAGATTATTTGGGAGAAGAACAAGCCGCAACAAAATTGAAAATTCTGTTATGAAGGTGCTTAGTGAAGGAAAAGTTCGAACAAAGGATTTGGGCG
>JBHLSA010000306.1:0-2609 GCA_048882025.1 Candidatus Thorarchaeota archaeon
CAGCAAGATTATAAGGAGAGGTACTCGAATCCTGCCATATATCAAAACTTAAAGAGGCTTTGACTGAGAAAGTATACCCTTCCAAGCCAATTGAGTTTATGCTAAGTGTGAAGATATCAACTTTTGCTGTTGGCTCCGAACCCTGAGTCAGTTGATAGCCAGAAGAGGATAACCTGATCCCGCTAGTAGGGTAAATAGTATTTAGATCGTTTTGCCATTTAATCAGATTTTCACTTAGTATTGATACCCCTCCACCAGAAGACGTAGCTTGTGCTAGGCTGACTTCAACTACTCTATGTGAGTTGAGTTCAATATCACCTATGAGGGTGGAGTATTCTTCCCAAGGCTCGTGTTTGTAATAGGTTACTGCTCCATGCATTAACGTTCCAATTGAAACTATCATTATTGCTGTCAGCATGACGGCTATAATCACGAATTGACCTCGTTTTTCTCTGTTTGATTTCATCAACTTAACCTCTTGTGAGTTGTAATACTAGAATTCGGGGATTGTATGCGGTTTCGCTTGGACGGGTGCCGATTAAGCAATAGGTTAGTGAGGCTACGTTTTTTGCTTCAGAGAAGGTGTCTAAATCCCCACGAAATATTGGAACGTCAGGATTACCTTCAAGTTTTACCCCGTCAAGATAACCGTTAACATCGTATATTGTCAAATTGAAATACACTTCATTGGGAAAAGTTAACCTCAGAATAGTACGGATATCGCTCCAATTTCCACTGTAGACCAGCGGGCACTGTAACCCATCTTTTCAAGATCAGTCATCTCGTATCCGGGGCTTGCGGGTGTTAAGGCGAAAAGGTTGACGAAAGACAAAGCGGCTAAAACAACGAATGAGGCTATAATTGTTTCGATAACCCGCATCTGCCCTATTTTGTCTTTCCGTTTTTTCATATTCATTCTCTCCAGAAACTAATTGTTGCAACATAAGTCATATCTGAAATAACGACTAAACGTCGCATCGTTGCTATCGGACTCTCTGATGTGTCATCACCGCCGAATTCAAGGATTTTTTGAGAATTTCCAAGGCCAAAGGGTCCTGCAACCAATATAGGTGTTGGACCTCCGCTAGTAGGTTCTCCAGTGTTTCTTAGATTGACAAGCAGAACCATAAGCAACGCAGTGGGGTTTAGTGATCGGATGCCGGGGAATGACAGCGTCACGTTTTGTCCTCCCCAGTTAATATGTTCTTTTGTAGGCAAGGGGATTGAAAACAGGTCTTCATCAGAATATGCTGCTACCTCTATGACTTTCCTGTTTGCGCCAGGGTCATCCCAAGTCAAGTTGTCGTTTCTGATTGAAAGAATAACATCGTCACCGTAGGTACTCAGCCTCACATATTGTGTTAGTGAAGTGTCGTTCTGGGCAACAACGGTTGTCGACATTCCGGCTACAGTGATTTCCATGATTGCTACAGCGAATTTGACTTCGAAGTCCCCTAACTCGGGATACAAGGTGTCTCTGCAATTCCCTGTAATATCAGTTTTGTTATAATAGGGGGCAACCGGCTGGTGAATATAGTCAGTAACGTTTTTTGTGCTTATGGCAGTTACGAAAGTTGTTACTTTCACATCAGCATTTGGAATGGGTGTTCCATCTTCAGCGCGTTTAACAGTTAGAGAAAAGTGAATTGAGTTCTCAGTGATGCTCAAACTATGTGTTACTATAAATGGTCGAAAGAGAGCAAGATTAAAGCCATAAAGATCTTGAATGCCAAGCAGTTCACGAACTTGCTGATAGCCGAGTTCGTCTTCGTTTAGTCTTTGCACCTTGTCAGTGTCTAAGACAAACTTTGAAAATGGATCAGAATATGCAAGGCCGAATCTTTCAACCACTGATGGATCGTAATATCTATTGCCTTTTGAGTCATCGGATAAAATTGACCCCCAGTTTGAAGGAGAACCAACGTCTAATAACATTGAATCAAACACGTTTATTGCAGCGTTTCTGAGTTGCTGCTGATCGATCGTCTGCAATGTGGAAAAAGGCAAAGCTACAACTGTTCCCATGAAAAGTACACCTACTATGACTATAGCCACAAGGTGGTCATATGCAGCACTAACCATAATTCAAATCTCCAAAAATTTTTTCAAGATAGATGTTAGCCGAAAATTTTGTTGGATGTAACATATTTTGCATCTTACTCACTCTCTTTAAGCCAAATATAGAAACCAGTAGACTCTCGCTTGCATCCCGCTTCCACGGTTCTTTCCGTAATCGTTAAAGAGCTACTAGATGTTATCTTCAAACCAGGAACAATCCAAGAGAAGCCTGTGATCCAAGGTTTATCGGTTAGAGAAGCGACCACCTGTGAGGCGTGCTCACCATCATCAGACGTAATACTTAACACATAAGGGGAACCCTCTACTTTCAGAGGCAAATAAACTAGCTCTTTTGTGACAGTCAAACTTTGAGTATTTGTCGAATTAGCTAAAAGAAACAAATTTTGCAAAGTGTTTGATGTGTAATCAGAGATTTCTGTTAACTCCCTAATTGCCATTTCTTCGGCGAAATTATCGCGTTCCATTGCAAAAAATGCAGGCAGCACTAGGACTAATGCAACCAATGCCATGCTGCAGATCAAGTGACTCAT
>JBHLSA010000307.1:0-2607 GCA_048882025.1 Candidatus Thorarchaeota archaeon
GGAAGAGAAGTGATCACCTTATTCAAAGAGGGAGAAGATTGGGTTCCTTATCAGATATGGAACAGCAATCGCATGCAAGCTGGTATCGATGCCATTCAAATTGGTGATATTGATCCCTACAACCCAGGACATGAACTGATCGCAGCGGGGTACGTCTTTGACAATGGACGACCAATACTAATTGTGTTAAAATTTAAAACACTCTTCTGGGAAGCTCAAATTCTTTGGAATCTCATTGAGGACCCCCAACAAATTGTTGCATATAATTTTGATTTCGAACGGGAGGGAACAGAGATTATTGTGGTCAATGATCCCCTTACAACGGTGTTATCTATACCTAATTTCATGGACCGTACTTTTCGGGCTGGGCAAGTGGTACTTTTACCCGCGATCATCTTAATTCCTGCCACCGTTTTAGTCTTCGCCCTTGCGGAGTACATAGAAAAAGTAACAGATCGGAGACGCCGCCGGTATACTTTGGAAATGGTATCGAAAGGCTTTGTAAAATGTCCTCATTGTAAACGGTTTATTCCGAAGGATAAGATGAAGGCACACCTTCGCTGGCATCGAACTGCCCAGTTCCGTTGATGTTGAAAAGCAAATAATCTACACGCGAGCGTTACAGACTAATCGTAAAGGAATTTTTTAGGAAGTTCTTCTAGAGTAGAAATAGCCTCCTTCATTATGGTCTGAATAAGATCAGAAACGGTTGGAAGATCATCAATTCGCCCGGTTACTTCCCCACCAAATAGGAGTGCAGTATCTGATTTTCGATCGATTAAATCAACAAAACCAGACCGCTCTAAAGTAAGGATGGCTTCATTGGAATCCACCGGCTCCCCTAAATAAAATCGTGGGGCATCATTCAATGTTCGTTCAACGAGCATTTCAGCACGCCGATTACGAAGAAATCGCATAGGTCCAAAGAGTCCACGAGCAACAAGGGTTTGGCGTTCTTCTCGATTTATAATGGCATCCTTCCATATAGGTTCAAAATCACTTTCTTGTGTAGCAATAAAACGTGTTCCCATTTGAATCCCCGTGGCTCCTAAACACAACGCTGCAACAAGTGATGCACCATCACTAAACCCACCGGCTGCAACAACAGGCGTCTTAACAGCTCGCGTAACGGCAGGAATTAGCACCATCGAATGAACGGGATCCCAAGAAACATGTGCACCACCTTCATGACCCGACGCAATTATGACATCAGCTCCAGCGCGTTCAGCTTTTTTCGCATGATACACTGAGGGTACCACATGCATCCAAATTATACCATGTTTTTTTACCTCAGCCCATGGAGTAGGATTGCCCGCAGAAGTAACCAGAACGCGTAAGCGTTTCTCAATATCGGAATCAGCATTACGAGCTTCAATAACTTGTTTGACAAACATTTCGGAAGCCAAGAGAAACTCCGCAGCGACAGGGACATTAACTCCAAAAATCCCCCCTGATTTCTGGGTACCTCTTGCTACGGCTTCAATGGATTTTTGAAGTAAAACAAGAGGTGGATCGTCTCCAAAAAGGCGTATAGCATCTATTGGAGCGGCTTCAGGTAAGAGAGTTGCAGCCATACCGATACTACTTATTACACCCAAGGCACCAGCATTTGACACAGCAACGGCAAGGTCTTCGGTTTTGTAAGGACCCATGCCTCCTTGAAGAATTGGGTATTGAATACCAAGGAGGTCACACAGTTGTGTATGAAGTCGCTTCATAGTATAGCATGCAGCTTTGTTATGATTTAAACTTACACCCTACTGTTGTTGGTATTGTGATTATTTCTGAGGAATATAAGCAATAACATCAATTTCGATGGCAACGCCCTTGGGTAAGGCGGCAACACCAATGGTAGTCCGTGCAGGAGGATCAAGATCGAAGAAATTTCCATAGACATCATTAACCGCACTAAAATCTTGCATATTTGTTAGATAGATTGTTGTGCGAACTACATCAGCCAGACTTCCGCCAGCGGCTTTCAAAATTGTTTTAATGTTCTCCATTATCTGTTTCGTTTGGACAGTAATGGAATCGATAACAAACTCACCTGTTTCTGGGTTGACAGGTACCTGTCCAGCAACGAACAGAAAATCACCTGCATGAATTGCTTGACTATAGGGACCAACAGGCTTAGGTGCTTCAGTGGTAAACACACGTTTTTTCTTCGTAGCCATAAAATCGTCTCCTATAAACACAACTTAAAGAGCAATCAAATTCCCTCGTTGAACTTATTACCCTTATGTTTCAGGCGAACTGTCGAGGTAGCAAACTTTGACTGAGTGTAAAAGTTAAAAAAGAAAGAGTTTCCAGTGTGGACATTCTCTCCCAGAAAAACCTTCGAGGGAGAGACTTGGAAGGATGGATTTAGACCATGCCACCAAAAGTAAACGAAGAAGCTTGTACTGGTTGCGGCACCTGTGTGGATGTCTGCCCTAGCGAATGTTTTACACTCGAAGATAACAAATCAAAGGTCACTGACCCAGATGCCTGTGCCGAGTGTGAATCATGTGTGGAAAACTGTTCTGAAGGAGCCATTACCTTAGAATAACTTGGCCGATGGCAACCTCATGAACTTGGCTTGACGACAAGCCGGGGCTACAAGCGTAG
>JBHLSA010000308.1:0-2590 GCA_048882025.1 Candidatus Thorarchaeota archaeon
TAAACAACAAGGCTGGATTGAGGACGAGAACTGGGCCCACTATGACATGGTGCATGCGATTATGCCAACGGAGCACTTGTCACGGCGCCAAGTCCAAGGGGAGCTGTTTAAGTGTTATCGGAATTTCTTTGGTTCCTGGAGTCGACGCATTTCCGGGTTATTTTCATCTAATAAGATCAAACGCAGCTGTTATCGCTACATGATGCGACGGGGCGTTGTGCAAGCACTCAAAGAATTATTCTTAATGCTTAAGCCCTAATTCCGATTATCACAGTGTCCACTAGGCTAGGTACTGATTATTCCAAGGAATGGCCGTAATAGGTCATCATGTTAACCTTCACACCAGCTAGTTTCAGATACATCCACAGCTGCATTTTGTGCATGGCAATGTGCGTGATAAATTCGGGCATATAGTAAGCCCAACTCTTCTTATCCCCTTGTTCATAGAATGGTTGGAGAGTTTTTGCGAAAAACGTGGTTTCTGACATTTTGCTGAAGCGGGTTTGTACAGCGTCAATACCTTCATCAAATACGGTCAGTAGCTCTGGTAGAGTATTGCGCTTGAGGGCTTTTTCACGCGCTTGTGCTTGCTTCAAATCTGCAATTTCTTGCGAATACATACTGGGATCCAGTAGGGGAATTTGTGCTAAGTGATTGGCTAATTCCCCGAGTGTTCGCATTCCCTCTTTTGGAGAATAGTTTAAGTCTGTATCCTTGATGGCTTCGAGGACACACCGAGCTTGTTGTGCTTCATGCAGGAAGACCTTGAGTAGTACATCCACAATTGTAGGCATAAAAGACCACTTCCATCCACCAGCATGCTACCGTATATAAAAAATGTTAACACACAGAATTGTACTGAAGCCCGAGCGGATGCAACCCATGTAAATGCGTCGCTTTTTACTGTTGATGGGCGTTGATTGCAGCAGTAATTTTTTGTCGAATGCTCTCGGCCTTCACCTGTGGTCCGGCAGCAATAACCTTTCCATCTAAGAATACACTATACTGAATCCGATGTTTCAACACTGCTTCGCGCTCATCCATATCATATTCACGGATGAGCAGATGTTTATGAAATTCGGAAGCAATCTCCTTGATGAGGGCGGTATTCCGCCAGTGGATTGGACACCGATCACTATGAAAGATGTCTAATACCGCTTTATCTTCAACTAACGGGATTATCTCATAGGTAGCGCCACGACCAATCCATTTTGGAGGAGCAACGGCCTTCTCCGCGTGGAAGAATACAAGACCAGCCCCCACCGCTTTGCCCACCTCACGAAAGCCATGCTTCTTAAAGAAGCCCTTAGGCATCCATAAGGGATCCCAACAGGTAACCGCTACGCCTTTCCGTCCCAGCTTCTTAACATCGCCGAGACACGCTTTTAGTAGTTGAGACCCAATACCTTGACCCCTGACGCTTTGGGCTACGTTGATGCACCAGATCGCCATGATATTTTCGCCCACTAACTCAAGATTCGTGGTTTCGATCGGGTAGTACTCAATGAACCCCAAGGGGGTTTGACGTGAGTAGGCAATTTTCGCTCGAACCCCCGCACGTAACATTTTTTGTAAGTATTTCTCCTTACGTTTCCATGCTGTCTGAATTCGTTGCTCATCGCCTCGACAGTACCAAGCCTCTTTTTGGCAATCACGTAAACAAAAACTCGCTAGATCCCACACATTTGCATCAGACAAATCCTGAATCTGCAATCAGCTTCTACTCCACAACCAACTCTGCTATACCAAAGAGCACAAACCACAATAAAGGATTCTTATTCAAGCAAAATAATACAACCCAAAAGCAATGGTATTCAAAGAAAGACTAAGCTATTACCGCTTTTTTCTAAGGAAGGCAATGTAAAATTATGAACTATAGTGCGAAAAAATTGCTAGCTCTTATGCACTTGGTTGGTGTGGGCATCTATTGGCGATAATAGTTTGAGCTTCACTTTGGGCGGATCGTGTATTTACACGAGTCTCCACCACGAGCGACCGTGCTATCAACAGTTACACGAACGTCTTGGCCGAGGAGGGCTTCAAAGTGTTCTTTCACCCAGCCATGACTACACTCACAGAGGGCGGGGTTCATCGCAATGGTGCCTGTGCGAACCAAAGGACAGGCACAGGGCGCTGTTTCGCTCCGATACTCAAAGGTCAGAGACTGGAATTGATTATTCTGCATCTCCACATTCCAAGAATGCCTAGGAACCGGGAAATTCGTGCGAAACTGTTCTAAGCGCTCTTCGATATCCTTGACATCCTTCGCTAATCGCTGTGCTAAATCCACTGTGGATTTGGGACCATGCGCACAGGCACGCCCGGCTGTCTCTAAAATCTGAGCGCGTAACACACTCGAAAAATTATCTAACGCCCCTAAGACCGATGCAATCCACTTTCCTGACACCGCTTGGGCAATCTGTAAATCACTCATCTCAGGATCTGAGTTTCCTGTCAACCCATTTACCTCAAGGGAATGTTACCTAGCCCTGATTTTGTGAGTTTTTCTTGTACAGATTTCTGAAATTAGCGAGCCAATATCTTGAAGACGCAGAAAAATTCTAACACCAAGGAAATGGTAAATAACGAA
>JBHLSA010000309.1:0-2582 GCA_048882025.1 Candidatus Thorarchaeota archaeon
GATGGAGCTGGTGGTGGTACAGGTATGTCGCCGATGGCGCATATGAACGAATTAAGCACTCCATCGAGAGTAAGCATGTCTACTTTAGCTTCACTTGCAACTTTGAGAGCGAAGGCAGTGGCTGCTGGTCTGTAGGCACCAGTTTTCAAGAAGACCTTCTTTGCACCTTGACTACGAAGCCATTCAATATCTTCAACGCAACTCATATCAGGCATTCCTACCCGACTGTGTCGTTCAAAGCTCTTGAAAGTTCCATTCTTGAAGGCTTCTTGTACTTTAGGATCTTCAGGATCAGGGATGACAACGTACCCACGACTCTTGAGAAGCTTCGCTCGCTCAAGGGTCTTTAGACGAACCTCACCGCCAATTGATTTGGCGCCCTGGCCCCACTTGCGTTCGATGACGTTTACCTCAAGCTTAGAAATAGCATATACGTCAACGCCAAGGCGTTGATCCTCAACGTTAGTTTGAATCACTATGTCTCCATGTTTGCCATCCCAGAATTTCCTGTAGGAGTCAACACGAAATTGTAGGTCAGGTGAATGGGTCACAAGTCCATTAGTGATTTTGCTTTCATTATCCATACCACAAACGTTCTCACCGACTGTCTGAATTGTTCCCGCCATGGCTGAGCCCATGGAGATGCCCTCCCAGTGGTTCTTTGCTACTGCAGTAGAACCAAGTCCTGCAATCAACATGGGCAACTTCAAAGGAATTCCACCCACTGAAGTTGATGCATCGGCATTGGGAAAAATCGCGACATCAGAGTTAGCCTCAATCCCCTCCGCACCCTGAAGCGCTGCTAGTAGCTGCAAATGCGACCAGTCAAGCCCAAAATCCTTGTTAGCCGAAGCCGTGCTTTGTCCAAACCATTCGTTGGTTGGGTACAACACTTCGTGACCTCGAAAAGCTGATTTACTGATCATGCAGAGCATGGGGCAGTCTCGGATGCAAATGGGGCACATTCCACTAACCGGATTTGGGTCATTGACCCGGATGCGAGTACCGTCAGTGCTACGTGCGTTATTACGACTATCGTCCATCATGATTTACCTCATTATCTAATATGTCGTGGGTCTCGACAATTGTAAAGGGATTTGTCGTTGAGTTGGTTTAGTTAAAAAAGATTTGGTTATTTAACCAAAAATCATGGATTGGACAAATAGCAAACACTAGTTAGTCTTTTCTTATTCTTCTAAAGAATCTTGGAACCAATCATATCTGATTCAACTAATGAAGTTTACAAAAATTCTTAATACTTCATTTAAAATCGCGGAGGAAACTAAAAAGTCTAGAGCTCTCTGATATTGCAAATTAGAGAAGAAGATTTCATTTGAAATGCTTGCTTGGTTTATCTAGACGTCTGATTAATGAAATTCCTTTCAAGATAGAAAGCCTTAAGCTCACTTGCTGGCAATTAACTGAAGAGGTTTTGCCTATGGGTGTTATCAAAGTCATTGAATTGGTTGGTAATTCAACAAAAAGCTGGGAAGCTGCTGCAAATCAAGCCGTAATGACAGCTGCAGAGACTCTTCGTGGTCTTACTGGTGCTGACGTTGTGGGCATGACTGCTGTTATCAAGGATGGTAAAATTGTTGAATACCGAGCTACTGTCAAAATCGCCTTCATGATTGAAGGTCTTAAAGAATGAAATAGCTGAATGAGGGATGGACAACCGTCCCTCGTATTCTCTTTTTCTAGCCACGCCCACCACTGAGTCGACCATCTGACATCCTAAAATGCCGATCTGCGTATTTGATTAATTCTTGGTCATGAGTGACTACAACAAATGTAATTTTCTCTTGTTTGTTGAGTTTTCGTAACAGCTGCATTATACTAGCGCCGGTATTGGTATCCAAATCTCCTGTGGGTTCATCAGCGAAAACTACTTTCGGTTTATTCACGAGTGCACGAGCAATTGCAGTACGCTGTTGTTCACCACCAGAGAGTTGTCGTGGAATGTGATCTTTGCGTTCAACCATATCAACCGCACGAATAACCTCCATAGCCTTATCTTCGATTTCTTGTCCTTTCAAATTAGTGGGCCATAGGGGGGCTGCGACATTTTCATAAACATTCATGGTAGAGATAAGGTTGAAGAGTTGAAAGATGAATCCAATCTTTTCTTGGCGAATTTTTGGCAAGATACGTTCATCAACGACGGTTAGGTCCATCTGGTCAAAAATTATCCGGCCATCAGTAGGTCTATCTAGACCTGATAACACGTTGAGGAGAGTAGTTTTGCCACAACCACTTTTCCCTTCGATAACGATGAATTCACCAGAACGAATAGTAAGGTCAATATCTCGTAAAGCGTGAACAATCTCACGCCCCCGTCGGTATTCCTTTTGGACTTTTTGGGCAACAATTATGTCTTCTGACATTTTATTTTCTCCTCCATTATTCTGGCCGGGTTAATGCCTGCATAGGGCTGATTCTAAGTGTTCGCCAAATCAAGATTAGAATTCCTGGCAGTTGAACTAGCATTACAACAATACCTATTCCTGATGCACTTCGATACATACTCATTCGACCTGATTTCATGCTCATCGGTTTTATTGCTGTAATGCTAGTTCAACTGC
>JBHLSA010000310.1:0-2578 GCA_048882025.1 Candidatus Thorarchaeota archaeon
TGATTTGAGACCAATAACACCAATAACAAAGGGCACACCCCCTTATATATTTTTTCTACGCAAGTTAGATCCCGAAAATAGCCCTTCCCCAAAGCTTGAGCAACCTCATCCAAGAAGGCTTGATTAGGTAGTATGCCGTTCGTTGAATAATCTTCAGGTCTCTTGGCTTGGCATTTTCTAGATGAATAGGAGACACCATCGGCGTCCACAGCACTGATTTTTCTATCCTGTCAAACATGTAACTGTTATTCAATTGGCCAACGCCGCTTTCAATGTTCCAGGCTGTGTTGCCGGGAAACGCGCCCCAGCTCAATTGGGGAAAAATGGCTATCATGCCGCTCCAGACATTGACACCAATGACCCCATATTCAAGTTTGGCAATGCAATCGTCTAAACCGGAACCCATCTGCCTGGCGGTCCTGGGATCTATAATTACCGAACAACCCAAGTCGCCAAAGACTTTTTCGTTGCAGAATTGAACGGCCTTATTTAGAAATTTAAGAGGCTCTCCACCTGTTCCCTTGATGGATGTCTGTGCGAGTACCAGGGTAAAGGCTTCTTCCTTTAAAGCCAAAGAGTCATCCTCAACTTCCGGAATGAACAAAGGATTCAACTGCCTGTCGAAATACTTTTTCTTTTGCCCCAGTATTTGTGCCTGGAAGTAGTTCATTCTGAATTTCTCGTAATTTTTCATTCCCCCGGGGTAATAACACACTTCCGTAGGAGCTTCCGCCAGATAGTGCCGCAATCGGTTCAGGAACAGTTTCTTTTGAAGCCAGTCATCATCTACAATAACTACCTGAGGAGATATACAGGCATGGCCACCGTTGCCGTGTTTGGTTGCTGAAATTTGGCTTGCTTGGTGATCTATTTCCTTTTGGGTCCATTTACCGGGAACAATGATCATGGGGGTTACTCCCCCCAATTCGGCATCTAGTCTTTTGTTGAATACTTTATAATTGCGCTTCTTGTTTCTTTCCTGCTCTTCGCCGGTTTCTCCCCAGACAATCCTGTTGTAAGTGTCCTTTCCTCCGGTTAAAACTGCATCAGTGATATCAGGATGAGAGAGGATTGTTTTCCCTAGGTCACTGTTTCCGGAAAAGATATGTAAGTACCCATCTTCAATGAGGTCTTTGAATATTTTTGTTAGGACACCTCCCACAAGTTGGTTAACCGGATTCTGTTTGAAAATGACCACCTTATTCTCCACAAACATTTTGGTCATAACATCAATCGGAGCTTCGTAATTTCCGGCACCAAAAACAGCACAACACCCTCCTTTGCTTTTTTCGTAAATGTATCCCTGGCTTCCCTTCGCACCATTTTCGAGCCATAATTCAGCTGTGAATCCGGGGTATAACATTTTATCCCTGGCGCATCTGGGAAAGACCGTTTTGATCACCTGGCCGTCAAGCCGCTGCCTTTCTTTTGCGGCTATAGGATAGGACCCGTTTTTAGCCAAGAGACTGTATGTATCTATCAGAGTATGGACCACAGAGCCAAGAAAGATCGGCCCCGTGACCCAGGCTCCGCCTTCTATGTTGATTGTGGGACCACCCGGAATCGCCCCACGAGATTTAATCTGGCTGTCAACAAACTCTCGGGCGTATCTTTCCAGGTTACTTTGTATAGATTTCAGGTAAGCCAGCTTGGAGTCATAGTCCAGTTCTTTCCACTTTGTTTTGTTTTTCGAAATGTTTGCAATAATCAGTTGAACGTTCGTGATGCCATTACTCCCGTCGCTGGATTCTTCCATGCTGCAATTCCAATCTGGTATTATGTGTTGAATAAAAGGATTAAATCTGAAATTCTAGATACATATATCAATTCCAAATTAAATCATTAAAAATCCCTAATCTCGCGGTGAGAATAGGGATTTGTTTATTTCAGGCCATGGCGACCTCTGTTATTGGGTTAGCGCATTTATATTTATGGTTGATTCTTTAACATGGCAGTCCTTTTCAAGTCAATGATTGAAAAATTCTAATGATGATAGTTCACGGCGGTCGCCTACATTACACAGTTTGCGTATTCAATTATCATCTTAATATATCAATACCCGTACCTTGTCTCCGTTCCTGATTCGAAGATTATTCTGAAACTGCAAATCACTTTCTGCACCAACGTCCCTCTTTCCCAAGCTAATGGATTCTAATAATTAACTATCAGTAAAGTCCCTTTTCGGTCAAGATGGTTGGTGAGGCGATTGAGAATACAGCCCAGCAGAGAAAGTTATAATTTTATGGATGGCCCCTAACTCCGTGCCACGATGTGGTATATATTTCTTGACTTGGGCGATTTTATGTATATTGATTAAGTAATAGGTTTTGGATTTTTTTAAGTTCAATTCTTATATTACACTCACCTACTTTTGAGCTTTCCCGTCATTGATCATTAGTAGGGCATCAACTCAATCTTGCAACCTGTTCTGAATACAGAGCTAATCTTAAAAGAGCCAAAACTGGTTCTACATCACTTGGTATCAACAATCGGTGCATCTCGCTACGCATCGCACCATAATCACAGTATCAAGGAGAAGAAAAATGAAAATAAACAGAAACGACACAGCGGTGCTGAT
>JBHLSA010000311.1:0-2565 GCA_048882025.1 Candidatus Thorarchaeota archaeon
CTCAGTTACAGTTATTCCCTTTTTTCGGAGATACAGCCAAGGTAAGATACTTGCAGGAAAGTCACCTTTTACAAGTAATACTTCGTCACCCTTTTCAAATGGAATTCCGTTTGCCCATAAATGCAACCCATATGAAGCACTATTGCCAAGAATGATTTCTTCTGGAGGAGCACCAATTAATTTCCCTAGGGTTGCCTTTAATTTTGCAGGAACCTCCTCAAAGATAGCTTCATCCACACGATAAGGTTGGGCACTCCATTTGATTGCTATTTGAATAGCTTCACGTGCGACTCTAGGCATTACCCCAAGACTTGAAGCATTCATCCAGATTCTTCCATGAAACGGACCAAAATCTGCTACAATCGAATCCATAGAAATACCCCTAGGAAGCATTAAACGCTTATCACCTTAAATTTACCTAATAAAAGTGAAGTTTCAATCAATTTGTTGACCTACAAGCAGAAGAATGGAAAACTCTGAAGCTACTCAATTAGTTTGAAGGAGATATTTCGTGATCCAACTTTCTATTACTACACCTCCTTTGGCACGACTCGTTCAAAAACGAGGATATCAGCTAGATGAATTGCTAAAAGTCATGCAGAGGATGATGAAGGAAAATCTTGTAGATGGGTTTGAATTTCAGAACCTTGCTGAATGGGATCCAGCAGAGCCACCTCGTGATAAGGCACAATTCGAATTTCGTATCAAATCTTGGCAAATCTGTGAAAAGCATACCATGATTGAATTGGCTGAATATCTTCAAAGTGTTCGGGTTCCCATTTTATCAGTCCATGCTAATCGAGATGTGGGAATCAACCTTTGCAGTGAAACACAACAAGGAAAAAGACGTGGTGAGCAACTCATCAATAACTCGTTATTCCTTGCCGAACGTGTTAATGCAAAGGTTTGTGTTTTTCATTTATGGGATACATGGAAGACGAACTTTGATCTTAAATTTCTTCAACAAACTTTAGAACGAATTGCAGATCAATATTCCACTGTGAAGGCTTCTGTGGAAAATGTACCAATAAACCTCTCTGACCTAACACCTTTTGAAGCAGTGAAAAATTTTGATTGGATCACTCTCGATCTTCGGTGGGCGGCGATGTATAATGAGCTTGACAAATTTGAACAGCTAAAAAAGAAAATTGTAAATGTTCACTTACGAGGTCAGCTCGAAGCCTGCCAATGGACCATGTATAATGCGCCTTTCAATTTTTATGATGCCTTAGATTTAATTCGGAACAAGTGGAATTATTCAGGTCTGTTAACACTTGAACCGGAACGTGGTTTGAAAACGACAGAATGGAAAGATTTCGCTGCTGCAATTAAAAGTATCCACTGATTGTAACTGAGATAATTAAGGCTTATTTTGAGTCCTAAATCTCTTAATTAGAAAATATTCCTTTATCGGGAGCGGATAGCCATCAGAGATCCCAAATATTTCATAGCCGTTATTTTGAAAAAAGTCTAAATTTTGAAATGATAGAACATTTACTAGTCCTGAGATACAACCATGCTCTTGGGCAATATGCTCCGCATTGATTAAAAGCTCTTTACCATAACCTTGGCCCCGGTAGGTTTCGTGAATCCAGACTTGCTCAGTATGAATCGTTTTGAGAGTAGTGTAGGCAATTAGTCCGCCAATGACTTGGTCCTCTTTATTTTTGATAACTAATTGTATTTGGATTTCAGGATTTTTATCTCGCAATTTGCCAACATGTTCTGTTACGTGCTCATGTAATCCAGTATGAAGAATCTTCATTGATTCCTCTGATTTGTCTTGATGAATACTAAAACCATCCATCTGCGTCAAATTTTCATGAAGTGTTTGATGATTTGTATCTAGCTTCTTCATGAAAATGTATTCTGTAATTTTATCGGTGTATCCATCATATATCCCCATGAGCTTATATCCGATACTTCTGTAAAAATCAGGTCCCTGAAATGAAAAAGTCCATGTTTGTGAAGCGGTATACCCCTTTTCTTTGCCAATTCTCTCCGCTTCGAGTACGAGATTTCGCCCATAACCCCGACGTCGATATTGTTTATCCACCCAAAGTACCTCAAGATGCATAACTCCTGTTAGCATGCTTGTAATCACTCCTCCAACAATTTTTCCTTCCTTATTTTTTAGAACTAAACTAATGTCAGGAGGAGGAATATCTAACTCCCCATGTGGATGCATTTTATTGTAATCTTTGAGACCTTTTCTAACAGCCCTTAGTTCCTCTTCAGATGGCCTCTGGCGAATAATAAACCGTTCGGAATTTTCCTGTGTATTCATGTAATCTCACTCTTAAGCGGAAATTAGAGTTACGATTTTTTGGTTTTTAAAACCCAGATTTAATTAATCGAAGCACCATCAACGCACTTACTTGCTTTTAAAGTTAGGTTTTGATAGAGATTTCTGTTCAGCGAATTGGTTCTGACCGAGCAGAAATAACCATATCAAGCAGGGCGCTGAGAAGAATTGCTTTGTATGACAACGGATTTAATCTCCAGAATGTGGAATCAATCAAAACACATTTTTACGATTATATAATAGCCAAGCCTCAATTTGCG
>JBHLSA010000312.1:0-2561 GCA_048882025.1 Candidatus Thorarchaeota archaeon
ATAGTAAGAGATCAATAACAATCAGTATAATTGTAATTCCTAATACTGTGAGTAGTATTTTTGCGGGCTTAGATTGCAAGACCATAAACTACCCTCAAAACACAATGTGGTTGGAGCTATCCTATGTAACTGGCGCTTTCTGATTCATCTCGAGGTTCTTGTTGTACTCTCTGTTGAAGTAGATGATCTCTAACCTGTTCGAAAATTCCCTTCATTTCGTCAATTTTTTGTTCTAACTCTGAAACATCTGCCTGTATCTTGAACCGGTTATTTAGAACCTCAACGATTAACTTGGATGCGCGTGGATCTAATCTTAATAAGGGAACAGTCTCGGCTAGTAGACAGACTCCATCAATTCCATATTTTAGATAAGCCCAAGCAGGTATCACTCCGTTTGCGCCGTTAATTACTCCATCTGACATTGGAACAACATAATCTAACTCAGTGAAGAAATCTTGGAATTCAGAACCCGTTGAAGAAACAAAAACCTTAGGTGTTTCAGGATACTCTCCTGGAACATAAGCCCCTGTTGCTACAACTTTGGATACTTTTAATTTCTGGAAAGTCTCGGCTATACGATTTGAAAATTCATATATTCCTTGAGAGGTTGAGGGCTGGAAGTCTCCAGAAACCATGAGAATGTCGTGTTTCAAGTTTTTAGATCGATGTAGAAAAATTTGGCATTCAGGTATTTTCATCATTCCTTGTTCATCGATCATTACATGCGGGGGAAAGTCGTCAGAGAGCACTTGCACCAAAGGTTTAGCGTTTAGGCTACGAATTAACACTTCGATAGCAAGTTTTCCTACACTGGCAATTCCTGGCATACCAACGAGTGCTATTGGAGCACGAAGGTCGCTGATTTCTTGGAGCCAAATTACTTCAATCATGGCAAGTCCCTACAGGGCGTTAAGGCTTCCGGAAGATTGGATTTAAACTTTATGTCCAGCGTTTGCTTTCTTGTTAAAACACTTCATTCAAATTATTTAATGCCTGAGGAGTGGGCTGGAAGGTATTGAATCCGTTGTTGAATAGTCCGAATGAGCAGAGTTTTTATTTTATCCTGATTTAGCGGTAAAACTTGGAAGAAGTGTTCCTGGATCTGGCCAATCTTTCTTCGCAGTGCTTCAGGGACAACGATAATTAACTCGTGGTTTTTTTTATACTCCCCTGCCAAAATTCGTAATTGGTCTATTTCTCCATCGAAAAAGTAGAGTCCTAATTTGAGATCGAGGATGTAGAACCCATGAGTTAATGTTTCGCGATATTGAAGATTGAGTTCAGCCAAGATGCCCTTAATGATATGAGAAAAATAGGTTCTCAATGCTTTAGTCCTATCAAAAAAATATAGCGTTTCCTGACCACAAGTTTCTTGTTGAATTCCTAATCTTGAGGCGATTTTTTTCATATTTTCTATTGGCGTATTGAGGTATCTTGCGAAGTAGCGTTCCGTCCAGTAGGTTTTGATTGCCCTTCGGAGGTGCAGATGGAAATTTTCTAATGCTGCTGGAGAACGAGCAACGCTTTCCTTTAGAGAGGGGAAAGTTGCCTGAAGAGTAGGACGCGAGGTTTCATTGGCCCTGAGAGTGGCGTAATTTTCCAACGAATCCAGTAGTCGATAGATGTTGTGCTCAGTTAATTCGTGGACAGAAATCGTATTTTCAATGTTGGGAATTTCCAAGCCATTATCTTGGACTGCAGAAATTGCGCGTATTAGATTAGCCTCGAAGCTTGGCACATCATGAGAAAAGAATGTCAACCGAACCTTGAGAGGCGTCCGAATCTCTAATATCAATTGAAGAGTTGGGGTATCGATTCTGTTTTGCGGAAACAGAATTAGTTCTTGAGCTTGGGTAATGTATACCTCAGTTAATGAGCAGCCTAGTGCCGCATCAGATACAACAAAATCGATACCGCGATTATTCAATCCATGTATTAGAATTGAGATATGCTCTTGCATTGTGGATGAGGACATCAGCAATCAAAAATTTCGCTATGAAATGGTACATAAGCTTGTTAATTTTCAAGTTTGAGACGACAATTCAGAGCTTTGGATTGTGGTCCTTTTTTACTAAAACCGAGGTACGACAACAGGTCTAACTGATTTCGTTTAAGGGTCTGTGAATATGTAGGCGCGCTCTTCATATCGCCTTCCGTTAATGATAATTCCTGAATCTTGTTCTACTATCTGCTTTTTTTTCAAATAATCTACCAGTTTCTGATTTGCTTTGTTAATGTCAATGGATTTTAGCCACTGAAGCGGGACATTTACGAACAGGGGTCGCGCAGGTACAACATGGCGTGTAGCTTTTTGTGTGAATAGCTCTTGGTTTAATGCGCACTCAATCACTTCATCCTTGGAGAGGTCAGGAACTATTAGGCCCGTTCGGATTTTGTTACGAATGTTCTTGAGTGCATCCAATTTAGTGCTATAATGAATCTGATAACCTGATTGTTTAGCGAATGATTCGATCCTAGCTATTTGGTCATAGACTTCTTTAATTGGTTTGTATTTTGGCGTTGTGATTAAAAACGCTTGATTACCCAAGGCTAGAGCCGCG
>JBHLSA010000313.1:0-2554 GCA_048882025.1 Candidatus Thorarchaeota archaeon
GCTAAACTCACTATTTCTCCTCGTCTACTCAATCGCCTATTTACTTATTCTGGTTCCTGTAATTCTCTATTATGAGGAAAAAGATCTCGTGAAACGCTTCGGAAATAGCTATGTCCAATATCAAAAGACTACTGGGGCACTCATTCCCAAATTTTGGAAACGAAAAAAGAAAGATTCAACTTGAAAGATTATTCTTCAATTGATGTCATTAGAATGGCTGTTTTCTAGAATATCAAAAGAAAAGAAAAGAAAAATGCTAGCAAACCTTTTCATTGAAAACAAAACTATGAAGCCATGGTGAATTATTTGCGAGCTATTATCAATGCAACCATTTTATGTCCAGTACAGGGACTAATTAAGAATGGCACTCTCCTTTTTGACCGGGGCAAAATTGTGAATGTTGGAAAATCCATTCCTATTCCCAATAAAGCCAAAATTGTCGATGCTGAAGGGCAATACGTTGTTCCCGGATTTATTGAAGCTCATGCCCATCACGGCCTTTTTGATGGCACTATTGGACCCATGGGTATGGATGGGAACGAAATGACTAACCCAGTTACTCCGGAATTGCGTGGAATGGATGGCTTCTATCCGTTTGAACCATCACTTAAGGAAATTCTCAAAGGAGGCGTAACCACTATTAACACCAGCCCTGGATCAGGAAATGTTATTTCTGGAGAATGTTTCACCATTAAAGCAGTTGCAGAAAGTGTAGTCGAAGACATGATCCTCATGTCTCCTTCAGGACTCAAAATCGCGTTAGGAGAAAATCCCAAACGAATCCATGGAATTGAAAATAAACGAATGCCAATGACACGTATGGGCATCGCAGCTTTGTTACGAAAAACATTCACAGATGGACAGAACTACCTCGAGGAATGGAAGGCGTTTGGAGCAAAATCAAGAGAAGCTAAGGAAGAAGGCAAAGCAATGCCGAATCCGCCGAAACGGGATTTAGGACTAGAAACAATAGCTCAAGTGTTAAAACGAGTAATCCCAGTGCATGCCCATGCCCACCGAGCTGATGATATCGCTACTATCATCCGAATCGCAGAAGAATTCAATTTACGCTTAGTCCTCATTCATTGTACAGAAGGCCACAAAATTGCTAAATTCTTGGCTAAAAAGCAAGTACCTGCAGTCGTTGGCCCCACTATGATATGGTCAACAAAACCCGAAGTCCGAGAAAAAGCCTTTGAAACTGCAGTAATTCTCAACGATGCAGGAGTAAAGGTAGCCCTACAAACCGATCCGTTAACACCAATGCTATATTTCCCACTTCTTCCCATGAACCTCATTAAGCGAGGCATGAGTCATGGAGACGCATTGAAATGCGTCACAATTAATCCTGCAGAGATTCTTAATCTCGACAACCGCGTTGGCTCCTTTGAACCCGGCAAAGATGCAGATATCGTTGTATGGTCAGGTCATCCCTTTGAATTCTACAGCGAGGTTACTGAAGTTTACATCAACGGGAAAAAAATACCACTCGAATAACATTAATTTGGAGTGAAAAAAGCACCTCAATCAAATGACTTTGATTTAGAACACACTTCATGTCATACTTAGTTAGCTGTGATGATTGCAATCAGCCACTGTGGTTTGATACCATAGAATCTAAGCTGTTTTGTTATTCATTGGTTTATCTAGATCATCCATGGTTATCTTCATTGCCCATACCTTCACAGATTAAACGAAATCATCAATTGATTCAGTAAACCAAAAATAGCTTGATTTCTCAAGTATTGATTAAGTTCTTTGGTAACCTTGCTGAAGCATCAAAACTTAAAGGGGTAACTGGCATTATTTGCACACTATTTCACGGTTAAACAATATATACGCACAACGAAGGTTGAGTTTGGATTGACAGAACAAAAACGAGCGCGAATCAAAGCTGATAAACTCGACACCGGATTTGGTTCCTTTCGGAATGTCGAAGTCACCATTGGTAAAGTCATAGATGATGATTGGGATGAACCCATGGGACCTACCCCCATGCCTAGTGTCACCACACTTCGTAATTGGGATCATAAACTGTTAACACGCTACCGCCCAGCTTATATGCCAGCTTGCCAATTGTGTTGCCTTTGTACCTTCGGTAAATGTGATTTAACAGGCGGAAAGCGGGGTGCTTGTGGGCTCGACATTGAAGGACAATCAGCACGGATTGTCTTAGCAGCAGCAAACATCGGGTGTGCGGCACACCTGGCCCACTCCCGACATATGGTAGACCATATGATTCACGAATTTGGTCCACGATTTGAACTCTCTCAAGGTGAGGGCACTGAAATTGAAGCCCCGGTTAGTCGGTTAGTGACCGGAATCCGACCACGAACTCTAGAAGATGCATCGGCAATACTCGATTATTGTGAAACACAATTAACACATACACTCTCAGCTGTTGCTACTGGACAAGAAGGTAGTTGGATTGACTTTGAATCCAAAGCCTTTCATGTAGGCATGATTGACCAGGTAGGGATGGAAATTGCAGATCTAGCCCATATTTCTACCCTTGGGTTTCCAAAAGCGGATCCAGAAGCGCCTCTTGTTGAAG
>JBHLSA010000314.1:0-2549 GCA_048882025.1 Candidatus Thorarchaeota archaeon
TTTAGTATACTAATTCCCCAAAATCCACGCTTTTACAAGGAACTATAACTCTTGTATATTGAGCATTTTATAGTTTTATGAAAGAAAATTCTATTCTCTGAATCAGTTGACCTATAGACTGCACTCGCATCATAGTTGCTTTCTCAATTTCTGGCTAAAGGAGAGGAAACTCAGTTTCTCAGCGATGTACACTTACGTGCATTTATCAAAAGATTTTGTACGTGAGATCTCTATCCGCGAAACCACAAGGCAACTTTTTTCCCTACAGCCCCATAAAGGAAACTGGTTCCGACATTGGTGATTATGTATGTCAGAGTTCCAGGAAAAAAAAGATTTGGCAGAGTGCTAGCTACAACGCCCACAATCAGCAGGGCAACAAATAAGACCAATCCGTGGAAGAATAAGCTCCAGAATCCAGTGTTTGATTCAATATTCCAAAGCTGGACACCAAGCACTGCATTGAAACCCCCAATTCCCAGGAACATTAGACCGAAAGCCAGGATAAGACCAATAAAATAACCTAAAGAAACCAGTATCAAAGCAACCAATGCCCATGCAAGAGAGAAGAAAATAAAAAATAAAACGAATAGAACTCCGTGAAGAAACATTTTAGCAAAAAACTTCCAACCCAGGCCATCGGGTCCAGCTCTTGTTGTTCCTGTCTCAGGGATGCGCGAACCATTCATCGAGCTAGAAGTAATAGGTTCAACGGATAGTCTAATGAGAAGTTTCTCCCCGCAATTCCTGCATTCGGTAGAATCTCGCAAGTTTTTTTCACCACACCTATAGCAATACCAGTACTCCCTATGCTGCCTTAAATGACCTATCGTACGTTGAATGAAAGCGTCAAGCATTACTTTCACTACTTCATTCTGCCACTTATACTACGGTTTGCCATTTCTAATACACCCTTAACCAGATACCAGGTCACTCGAAAGAAAACTCAGCAGATAGACTTGCTCTCTAATACTCCCCCTAACATAATACACCATTCCGCGCGCTATTAATTTTCCGACAGTGATAGAAGTCAAGGATTATACTCTATTCCATGCACGCGGGACTGAAACTTGCTGTTGGGCGGAGAGGTCATCGCAGTTACCCTTGCAGTGGTCTCTCCACGCGCGCGCAACTACCTAGCTTCAAGAATCGGACGCTCAAATTAATTGGGTTCGAACAAGAGATTTCTTTTGGGAACTAGGTTGGTTGTCGAATCTGAAAGAAGAGGGATTAGTGAAACAAATAGGCTCCTGGTCGTTATTTGCTTCTTTTTGCTGATTGCCTCCATAGTACTTTTCACTACACTCCAAAAGCAATGGAATCTAATTAGCGAGCTTCAGGAAGATTTGGAAAGAAGTCGGTTCACTGCACACAAAAATTACTGGCGCTTTTATTACACTAAACCTGAAAATCAGAATTTTGGCATAGATGGGTTAGAAGAAACTCTTAGTGCATATAATTGGAGTCAACCTTATCGCCAATTTGAATTTGATTGTAGCGAAATGAGTGCCTATTTAGAGCAATATTTGGAGAATCGAGGATGGAACACCTCTATTGCAGTTGGTTTTTCTCATGCTTGGTTACTTGTGGAAACAAATGAAAGTGATTATACTCCTGTCGAAGCTACAAGCCTAGAAATAATATACGATGATAATGAAAACTATGATAATTACTTTCGCTATGAGCATCTATTCAAGAACATCTATTCAGCTCACGCCTTCGATGCTACCGAGTTTAGATGGTATACATCTTATGGATACACAGATCCCGAATGGGTAGAATATTTCACTCCCTAAATATGCGCGCACTTCAAACAGCCTCGAGAATCAGATCGTGGTTCAACGAAGAAGCGCGCCAGAGCAACGGTAAAATACCGCCCGCAGCAACAGGGAATTGGGAAAAACAATGTACGAACCACACAGCATGAGGATAGGAGTCGAGTCGTCGTCTGTGCTTGTCCCTTGGCGAAGGGCACCCCAAGCACCTGCTCTTCCCAGAGCAACGGAAAAGGCGCGCAACGGATAATAGCTTCCATTTCATATTTCATATAGGGAGACGGAATGAAAAGATTATTCATAACAGCTATGCTGGCTTCACTCACTATTAGCATGTTAACATTGCCGTTTAACGTTCAACCAGTTATAGCATCGGGAACCATTTACATCAGAGCTGATGGCTCCATTGAGGGGACAACTCAAATTTTTACCGCTGACAACATCACGTACACGTTCACTGGTAACATTTATGACTCGATTGTGGTGGAGAGAGACAACATCACCCTCGATGGGCAAAGGTATCTTCTTCAAGGGTCAGGAAGTGGCTGGGGAATAACTCTTTCTGGGCGAAGCAACGTCACGCTCAGAGACATAGAAATCAACATGTTTAATGACGGTATTCGGCTCACCAATTCTTCCGACAACACTATTTCAGGCAACACCATAACCTACACCATGGATTTCGGTGTCCTTATCACCTCCTCCTCTAACAACAACACTGTATCAGGCAACACCATAGCGGAGAGTTATGATGGGATCGTTCTCGCCTATTCTTCC
>JBHLSA010000315.1:0-2537 GCA_048882025.1 Candidatus Thorarchaeota archaeon
TGCGCCTGAAGGAATATTTGGTGCGTTCAATCCTTGAATGGCGGTATACCATAAACTCCGAATATCGGTTAGAGCCTGTTCTAATTGGCCCTGTATTATGTTGCGATACGTTGTATTGGTAGTTAATGGACTAGGTGATGGGATAACTCCAGTGGGGTAAAGGGCTACACAATCACCATAATAGGTGTGTGCAAGAGTTGCGGCATCAATTGTGAGCTGGCGAGGATCTGAGATTATTGTATAACTTCCAAAAACAGGACTACTGAAGAGGTCCAGATGATCATTAATATCTCCTTCACAAGCTGAATGT
This sequence comes from Candidatus Thorarchaeota archaeon, assembly GCA_048882025.1. Lineage (GTDB taxonomy): Archaea > Asgardarchaeota > Hermodarchaeia > Hermodarchaeales > Hermodarchaeaceae > Hermodarchaeum. Next base: position 311 of record JBHLSA010000315.1, read on the forward strand.
CCAGGCCAAGTGGTATCAGTGTGAAGGGGCATGTTAACATCGGCAAAGTAGTGTAACATAACACCTGCTGCAAACATACCCTCTTTCCAAGCCCCGATTGAAAAGTTGTTAACTATAAATCCAAACCACCGTTCAACAGCAATATGAGCTGTGTATTGCCCAGTTTCTGGATAGTAGAGGTGATTAGGCCAATCTTGCCATACAACATCAGGGGTGATTGCTCCTGATTTGACGTCACTGGCAAAAAATTCAAAGGCGTCTTTCCAATCACCAGAAGGCATATTGTCAATGACAAAGTCAGAGATCCACATGTGGGTAGCCAGTCCCCAAGCTTGTGTAGTGGGGATAGCAGGTGCACTGATGAACATGCCAATTCCGATAAATGCAATTAGGACAAGCACTTTAACTGAATGTTTTTTCACGAACCGTCACATCCAAATGAGATTAAGCACGGGAGTATCTAATAATGCTACTTCCCTTTATATTGTGTGAAATAAATTCGTGTAAATTTTCATTTCTTGACTAATATGTGTAAATGCTATAGCCAATGAAAATTCATTAGAACAACAGGTGTGTTACAGCGATTCTTTAGGAAACTAAAGTTTAGATTTTTTGAATGCAACTATATTTTGCACCAAGATCAGGAAGTGTTTGAAACGAACGAAGAAAACAAATTCTCAAAGTGAATTTCTAATTTGTACCCATACGGCTCTTTTGAGTCCATTTCCACTTGTGCTTTCGTGTCTTCTCGTCTTTTTCCTCGACTACTCTTTCTTCATCTGATTCTGTCTTTTTATCTTTTTTTTCTGGCATTGCATCAATTCCTGATTTTTATTGTACCAGCCAAATATGTTAATTTAAATATGTCTCATTACTTATTGATAATAGATTCTTTAAATAATCAATAAAACTTATGTTAAAATTCACTATCTTTTTGCCCCTAAGAACAAGTCTTACTGAGATTTATTTTCTGGTTTTAATAGGAGAATAATAATAGCAGCGAATAAGAGGGAATCAACCAAGATTTCAAAAAGCCCATGGATAATTCGAAGTAAAACGGGAAACGTTGGATTAGGCAGGAACATCGCGACACTGGGGAGATAGAGTGCAAAGGCAATTAATAGGTACAGTTCCTTGGTGTCTACCGCGAGTGATAAAAGTAGGGGTAATAAGGCCAGAATATAGAGAAATCCACGTGAGATTTCTACAACCAGAATCACCCAGACAGGAGGGACTGTGAGTCCTATACCCATATCCAGGTAAAAGGGGAGAACTATTGGGCTAATGAGAGTCCCGATGCTATAGTAAATAACCATGTAGAGAATAGAGGTTAACAAAAAACGCCAGAGCCAATGGTACCAGGGGTGTTGAGCAAAGTAGCTCTTTATTTCAATCCGTAGTGACATATCCGTGATGTTAGGCGAAAAAAGAAAGCCAATAAAGAGGGCATGTAGGAAGCTAATTAAAAGTCCAAACATTACAGCTGCAAGTAGTAAAGGTGGGGTTAGCATGGTGGTGAACAAGTAGCCTTCAACCATAGTGGTAAACCATTGAATTATGAAGAGTGTGAGCCAACCAATCGCGATACGTACTAACCGTCGATAGTACAAACGTGTAAAGATTAACCCAAACACGAATGCCGTAGCTAATCCAAGAATAAGATCGATAACCACTTGTACGAGAAGATATGGGCCTGCCATAGTTAAGGTTAGATCCGTAAGAACGAATAACACCGCAAAGAAGATTATTCGGAAAAGGAAATTTTTGTTGACGACTTCTTTTAGCTCCACCAACAGACTCACCAATACTGAAAACTTAATGTGAACTTTCTTAAATATCTAAAATATCCCATTGAAGCCTGCTTTAACCGTTTTGAACTTTTATCATGCTTAAAACCATTCTTGACAACCTAACAGAACACAGGTTTAAAGGACAATTCTCTAATTATGTGAACGCCCGAGTAGCATTAACACTTTATAAAGACATTATTTCCAACTCATCTACTGTTCATTTCATCATATGCCAGGAATTTCAGTTAGGAATGCTGATGGAGTTGAAGCATTTACGAATCAATTGAACACCAAAGAAGCACGTAAACAAGTAGAAACACCCGTGTTAGAATCTGCAGAGCGTTATCAAAAATCACTGTTGAATAGGACCCCAAAATTTCTAAACCTCTCTCGATCCCAGAACAATAGTGTTGAGGTTTGAATTGCCTCGGTGTACA